>JACCSM010000111.1 GCA_013698525.1 Rubrobacteraceae bacterium | reverse complement strand
ACGCAAACGAGTATCTTACCCCGGCAACCCGGGCAAGTCAAGGTAAGATTGCAGATAATTATGTCGCCGATCCAAAGCCGGCGCGCGGAGTGTAGCACAGCTCATCGTGGCATGCCACGATGAGAGCTATCGCTCAGCACTTCAGCTTTAGCACGTGCACGACGCCACGGAGCTAAGACCACCGACGCACCGAGAAGAGCCCCTCCATGTAAAGAGGGGGCGCTCCCGTGCTGGGAGCGCCGCCAAAAGTTGCTGACTTGCTGACAAGCCGCCGTAGGCGGCGTGCTGAAGTGCTTGGAACTGAAGTAGGGCTCGCCCTACTTCAGTTCCACTGAGGCGCCTGCCTCTTCGAGCTGGGCTTTCAGGGCTTCGGCGTCCTCGCGGCTCTGGGCCTCCTTGACGGGGTTCGGGGCCTCGTCGACGAGGGCCTTCGCCTCCTTCAGGCCGAGGCCTGTCGCGGCCCTGACGACCTTTATTACCTGGATCTTCTTCTCGCCAGGGCCCTGGAGCACGACGTCGAACTCGGTCTGCTCCTCTTCGGCGGCGGCCGCACCGTCGCCGGCCACGCCAGCGGCAGGGGCCGCTGCGACTGCCGTCGCGGAGACGCCGAAGCGATCTTCCAGGGCCTTCACCAGCTCCGAGAGCTCGAGAACGGTCATGTTCTCGATCGACTCCATCAGCTCTTCTTTGTTGACTGCCATCTTTGTTCCTCCTGTCTTGATTTACCTATGACTGTTCGGCGCTCTGCTTCTGCTCGGCGATCTGGCCCAGCGCCACGACCAGACCCTGGACGGTGTTGTTGAGCACCGTGACCAGCCCCGTGAGAGGGGAGGAGATGCCGCCGACTATCTGCGCGAGGAGCTGCTCGCGCCCGGGCAGCTTGCTCAAGGCTACTACCTCGGCCTCGTCGAGCACGCGGCCGCCTTCGAGGAGGCCTCCCTTCAGGACGAAAGACTCGACCTGGTCGGCGAACTCGGCCATCAGCTTCGCGCTGGCGACGGGGTCCTCGGAGAAGGCCAGGGCCGTCGGCCCGACTAGGAACTCCGAGAGCCCCTCGACCCCGGCCCCGTCCGCGGCCCGCCTGGTGAGCGTGTTCTTCGCGACCACGAAGTCGACGCCTGACTCGCGGCTGCGCCGCCTCAGGTCGGTGCTCCTGGCTACGTCCATGCCCTGGTAGTCGACGAGCACCGCGGAGCCTACCCGCAGCTTCGCGGTGAGGCTCTCGATCACCCGCACTTTCTCTTCCCTGTTCACTCCAACTCCTCTACAACTAGAAAGCCCCGAGGCCGCAGAGGCGCCCGGGGCTTGTAGATCCCTCGAAAGCTTTCCGCAACCTCGGCCGGATGATTAAGTCCTCTCGAACCCCGGCTGTCTTCGGCATGCTCTGTTACTAAAGTCCGTGCGTGATACTAATCTCTCTCCACCGCGGGGTCAACCTTAACGGAGGGTCCCATCGTCGTGCTCAGCGCAACGGACTTGAAGTAGCGGCCCTTGACGGGAGCGGGCCTGGCCCGCTGCAGCTCCTCGCGCAGCGCGTAGTAGTTCTCGACCAGGCTATCCAGGTCAAAGGACTTCTTGCCTATAACACCGTGGATGATGCCGTAGCGGTCGACGCGGTACTCGATCTTGCCGCGTTTGATCTCCTCGACGGCCCTGCCGACGTCCTGCGTCACGGTGCCGCTCTTCGGGTTGGGCATGAGCCCGCGCGGACCGAGGACGGGACCGAGCTGGCCCACCGCCCTCATCTGGTCGGGGGTTGCGACGGCCACGTCGAAGTCCATGAAGCCCTGGTCCTTGATACGGGCCGCAAGGTCGTCCGAGCCGACGACGTCGGCCCCTGCCTCCTCGGCCTCCCTAGCCTTCTCGCCCTCGGCGAAGACCGCAACCCTGCGCGTCTTGCCCGTGCCTTTCGGCAGCATCAGCGTGCCTCGCACCATCTGGTCGGCGCGCCTCGGGTCCACGTTGAGGTGGACGTGGGCCTCGACGCTCTCGTCGAACTTCGCGCCTTCGAGATCCTTCAGTAGCTCCAGCGCCTCGCGCGGCGTGTAGCGCTGTTCGGGATCTATCCTCGACTTCTGTTCCAGCAGCTTTCTACCCATTGACCGTAATCCCCATGCTCCTCGCCGTACCCTCAACGATCTTCGACGCGCCCTCGATGTCAGCGGCGTTGAGGTCGGGCATCTTTGTACGTGCTATCTCCTCGACCTGGGCCCTGCTCACCGTACCTACCTTCATCCGGTTGGGCTCGCCGCTGCCCTTGTCGAGCCCGGCGGCCTGCTTTAGCAAGAACGCCGCCGGAGACGTCTTTGTTATGAAGGTGAAAGAGCGGTCCTCGTAGACCGTGATCTCCACGGGGACGACCTGGCCCATCTGGTCGCGCGTGGCGTCGTTGAACTGCCGCACGAACTCTCCGATGTTCACCTGCGCCTGGCCGAGGGCAGGGCCTACCGGCGGAGCCGGGTTCGCCTGCCCGCCTGTGATCTGCAACTTCAACTTGCGCGCTACGCGGCGCCCGCGTCCTCTTCCCATAAGAATCCTCTCGTTTGCTTAGAGCTTCGCCACCTGGTTGAAGGAGAGCTCCACCGGCGTCTCACGCCCGAAGATGGAGACGAGCACCTTCAACCTCGACTGGTCCACGTTGATATCCGAGATCGAACCCGTGAAATCCGAGAGCGGTCCCCCTATGACCTTGACCGTCTCCCCGATCTGGTAGTCCACCGTTGTCTTGACCTTCTCGCGCGTCTCGACCTCGCCAGGATGCAGGAGCCTCTCGACCTCGGCGCGGCTGAGCGCAAGCGGCTTGTCCCCGGCGCCGACGATCTGGGTGACCCCAGGCGTCTGGCGCACGAGCTGCCAGGTCGTGTCGTTCATGTCCATGTTCACGAGGACGTAGCCGGGGAACTGGCGCTGGATCGTCGGGACCTTCTTGCCGTCCTTGATCTCGATGACGCTCTCGGTCGGGATGCGGATCTCACCGAAGTTCCGGTCAAGGCCCATCGAGTCAATCCTGCGCTCCAGCGTCGTGCGCACCTTGTTCTCGTGCCCAGAGTATGTATTTACGACGTACCACTTCTTCAAAACGAAACGCTCCTACTACCTACAGGACCTACAGGGGGTCTATAAGAAGACCAGGCGCACCAGGCTCTGGAACACGACGTCAACAGCGGCGACGTAGAGCGCCAGGACGATGACGATGATGAGAACCACGGCCGTGCTCTGCCTGAGCTGGTCACGGTCTGGCCAACTGACCCGCCTGAGCTCACCCCGCACGTCCCTGGTAAACCTCCTCGGACCGGCCAGCACACCGCCCCCCTTGTTCTGCGGCTGCTTCTTGTTCGACCCCTTCGCCGTCGCGGGCCCACGCTTGTTACCCATTGTGTCCTCGCATAGTTTTGCCTCTCGAAGCAGGGCAGGAGGGACTCGAACCCACGACCTGCGGTTTTGGAGACCGCTGCTCTTCCAACTGAGCTACTGCCCTCTGTCGAACGGTCCTACCGGGTCTCCCGGTGCGCCGTATGATGCCGGCACCACGGACAGAACTTGTTCAGCTCGATGCGATCCGGGGTGTTACGCCGGTTCTTACGGCTACTGTAGTTCCGGCGCTTGCACTCGTC
>JACCSM010000108.1 GCA_013698525.1 Rubrobacteraceae bacterium | reverse complement strand
GGAGCTGCAATCTCTCATCCATCAACCTGGCTTCGGGGGCGTGAGGGGCATAGTTTTCGGGAAGTTCCAGAGGGCGTCCAACACGGACCCTGACACCCTGACGGCCATCGTCGAAAGCAAACGAGAGCTTGAGGGCATGCCCATCGTTGCCAGCGCGAGCTTCGGCCACACCACACCGCAGTTCACGTTTCCGATCGGCGGATACGGCAGTCTTCGTGCCGGAAACGGCACCGTCCAGTTCTCCATAGATGTCCACTGAATGGCACGGCGCGAGCACAGACGTAAGCAACGGCGAAGCCTGGCAGGAGCGGAGTGATTGCCTGGGCAGAGCCATCGCGCCACCGGTCTGCGAGAATGGTGGCGTGCTCTGAGAGGAGGCCAGAGAGAGCTGTGTTGCTCGAACACCGGGGTGATCGCCCCAAGGTGCATGAGACCGCTTACGTGGCGCCCAATGCCACCCTCTGCGGTGACGTCACCGTCGGCGAAAACGTCCGCGTCATGTTCGGGGCGGTCCTCACCGCCGAGGGCGGTCCTGTGGAGATCGGTGCCAACTGCGTAATGATGGAGAACGCGGTGGTGCGGGGCACCAGGAGGCACCCGACGAGCATCGGAGACAACTGCGTGGTGGGGCCGCGGGCCCACCTGGTTGGCTGCCGAGTCTGGGACAACGCCTTCCTGGCCACGGGCGCGAGCGTCTTCAACGGGGTGAGCGTGGGAGCGGGCGCCGAAGTGCGCGTCAACGGGACCGTGCACCTGAGGACGGCGTTGCCCCCGGATGCGGTGGTGCCCATAGGTTGGGTGGCGGTGGGTGACCCGGCGGAGGTGTTGCCTCCAGGAGATCACGAGAGGATATGGGAGTTGCAGGAGCCCCTGGACTTTCCGGGCACCGTCTTCGGCGTCGAGCGCGGGCCGGCCGGGACGATGATGCCAGAGATGCTACGCCGCTACGCGGGCGCCCTGGGCGCGCACCGGGAGGACACCGAGCTGCCGGAAGGCCGAGCGTCGCGCTGACCACAATCAAGAATGTTCGCTGGACGTGATTACGAAGCTATCGTAGCATCGTTGCGAACACGTTGGCGACGCAAGGAGAAAAGGACGGATTTCGAGACCAATGGCGCCGGTAAGCAGGAGCTCTTGGCGTCAGGATCGCACGGAAAGCCACTCGTCGCGCGAACCTGGTTCGGGCGAACCCGCAGGGAGTTCGCGGACGAGTACCTCCGCTACAACTACGAGAACGGCGTCCTGGAGGTAGAGAAGAAGCCGGGATGCCTAGGCATGCAGCAATTCCGGGAGATAAAGGGCGATGTCGCGGAGTTCACCACTATCTCGTACTGGTCCTCGATGGAGGCCATGGAAGCGGCGCACGGCGACGATCGGCGCCCGTCGCACCTGGAGAAGGATCCGGACTACCTGCTGGAGCTCCCCGAGTTCGTCGGGGTGAGCGAGCTTCACGTCAACGACTGGGACCTGCGGCGCGTCCTCGGTCGTTGACGACGAAGACCTCGTCGAATCTACCGAAGATTACGTATCAACCGATCTGAAAGGTGCCGTGACTGCCGGGGCAGATGAGGAGTCTATTTGTCTTTCTGCCGATCTTCTGACTCCTTCTGACGCCAGTCGGGGAGCAGGGTGTCCCGTCCGTAGGTCCAGGAGTACTCATCCACTAGTACCAGGGCGAAGAAGACGAGAAGGATGCAGGCGAGCGTCAGGGGCGGGGTGAGGAAGGTTCCGAGGACGATGACCAGGAGGGTCGCGGCGATGGCGGCGCCGTACACGGCTGCCGCCCGTGCCAGCGGGAGGCGTTGTACGCTCGCGATGAGGAGCGCCAGGAACGCGGAGATCCAGAGCACTATCCCGGCGCCCGTAAGGAGCTGCGTGTCCGGGGCTAGCGTTGGATGGGACGCCTCGATAATCGCGTACTTCATCCCTATACCGATGACGACCACCCCGATGACTATGGGGAGGTGGACGTAGATGTATGACTGTCTGGATCCCAGGTTGCATAGGAAAGGGGCTTCCTCCACGAAGCTGAAGTAGATCCACCAGATACACATTGCCACGCCGAACGCGAGGACCGCCGTCGTCACGGACCCGGCCCGCCAATCCACCTTCGACATGCCGCTGACGACGCTAAGGAGCGTCTCGCCGAGCACGATAATTGTGAACAGCCCGAACCGCTCGGGCAGATGCGAAGTGTCGAGCGGGAACCTCCGAAGCACGCCGGTGTGCCTGCCGATCCAGGGCGTGGCGAAGTCGACGGCGAGACCAAGCGTCCACAGCGCGAACCGGCCCGGGGGCGGCACCAGGATGGAGATTGCCCACAGCGCCGCGCCGATGCCGAAGCCAGTCAGGTACAGGCTAGTTACGCCGCGCGCCTCGGGGATCGTGAGCCGTACCCCAATGTAGAAGAGGAGCAGCACGGCGCGGGCGCAGACGTAGGCAGCGGCGAAGCCGGCGGAGCCCTCTTCGAGCGCCGCCGGGATCTGGACGGCCATCGCGGCGGCGGCGAGCATCATCGCCGCGGTGCCGAGGCGGTGGATCAGGTCGTCCGTATCGAAGCGGGCTGCGTAGATCGTGTGCCCCGCCCACGCCCATCACACAGGGATGAAGAGCGCGACGAACTGCAGAACGCCAGTGAGGGAGTGATCTCCGCTCAGGCGGCTGCCCAGTTGCGCAACGGCTACGACAAACACAAGGTCGTAGAACAGCTCCATCCAGGTGGCGCGCCGTATCTCGCCTTCCACCCCTGCCGTGCGCAGGCGCGGGGGCGGATAAGACGCGAGAGCATCCCCTACAAC
>JACCSM010000096.1 GCA_013698525.1 Rubrobacteraceae bacterium | reverse complement strand
CCCCGGTCCAGCAGCGCTCTCACGGTCGCAACACCTAGCCCAGAGCACCCGCCCGTGACCATAAAGGCTCGCCCGTGTGGCTGCATACCTCTCCTCTCAGGAATGTCAGTCCAGTCGTTCTATGATCGTGCCGTTGGCCTGTCCTCCGCCCTCGCACATAACCTGTAGACCGTAGCGCCCGCCGGTGCGTTCCAGCTCGTTCAGGAGGACGGTCATCAGGCGTGCCCCGGTGGAGCCAACTGGATGGCCGATGGCAACGGAACCGCCGTTTACGTTGGTCTTTTCCAGGTCGGCCCCGGTCTCACGCTGCCACATGAGGGGTATGCAGGCGAAGGCCTCGTTGACCTCGAAGAAGTCTATGTCGTCGATAGCCAATCCGGCGCGTTCCAGGACCTTGTGGGTCGCCGGGACAGGCCCGGTCAGCATGTAGATGGGGTCTACCCCGGCGAGGGCGAAAGAGACGAAGCGTGCCCGCGGCCTCAGGCCCAGGCGCTCTGCGACGCCGCGCTCCATGATCAAGAGCGCGGCTGCGGCGTCGCTGATCTGGGAGGAGTTTCCGGCCGTGATGACGCCCTCAGGGTCGAAGACGGGCTCGAGCGAGGCCATCTTCTCCGGGTCGAGGTTCTTCCTGATCCCCTCGTCACGGACCATCTCCACGACCGAGCCGTCCTCAGTACGAATAGGGACGGGCACGATCTGGCCCTCGAACCTGCCCTCCTCAGTCGCCCGGTCGGCGCGCCGGTGGCTCTCCACGCTGAACTCGTCCAGCTCCTCGCGGCTCAGCGTCCACTTCTTCGCGATCTTCTCCGCTGAGGTTCCCTGGTGGACGAGCCCGGAGTCGTACCTGCTGGTCGTGTACCCCCCGTACCACGGTCCCATCGGGCCGTCGACTTCGAACGCCTCGCCGAGCGGAACCCGAGTCATGGACTCCACGCCGCACGCAACCGCGACTTCGTAGGCCCCGCTCATGATCCCCTGGGCGGCGAAGTGGGCGGCCTGCTGGCTGGAGCCGCACTGGCGGTCGATGGTGGTCGCGGGGACCGACTCAGGGAAGCCAGCCCCGAGCACCGCGTTTCGGGCGATGTTCATGCTCTGCTCATCCACCTGGCGAACGCATCCGGCGATGACGTCGTCTACCATCTCGGGGTCTATACCTGACCTCTCTACCAACGCCGAAAGCGTGTGCGCGAGGAGGTCGGTCGGGTGCCAGTCCTTGAGTGCCTTACCCCGCTTGCCGACCGGGGTGCGCACCGCGTCCACTATCACGGGCTCTTTCATTTCGGCCATCGGCGTCTCCTTTCAAGTTTGCAAAGAGCTCCAAACCTCTTTGCAAGCATTTCAGCTTGTCAGCTTGCTGACGACGAGCTGATGGCTTGTCATGCGTAAGGCTCAAAAGCATAATGCACGGCGCTGTAGGGGCATGTCGCAATGTACGACCTTTTCTTCGCGATCTGCCCCAGCGAGAAATAGATCAACGTCTGTATCAGCCCCCCCTGTCCTTCCGTTACTTCCCCTTCACGGACTCCAGGTAGCCAGGCATGTCGACAGGCCGCCGTCCACCGGGATCACGGCGCCGGTCACGTAAGATGCCGCCCGTGATGCCAGGTAGATCGACACGCCGGCCATATCCTCTTCGCTACCGATCCGGCGCATCGGTGCCCGCTCGGCTATCTGCTCTCCCTGGGCCTCGAGGGTAGCTGCCATCATGCGTGACTCGAAGGGTCCTGGGGCGATCGCGTTGACGGTGATCCGGGGTGACAGGTCCCAGGCGAGGTGACGGGTCAGGTGATGCACACCTGCTTTGGACGCCGTGTAGCTGTAGGTCTCCATCCCCGGCACCCTGAGCCCGTCGATGGAGCCAACGTTGATGACCCGTGCGGGGTCTGCGTGCGGCGGCTCTCCATTCACGGATGCGTCGAGCAGCGGGCGCAGAAACCGGGTCAGGTGGAAAACCCCTTGCACGTTGAGGTTGAGCACACGGTTCCACGCAACGGCGTCATGCTCGGCCAGCGGCGCTCCCCAGGTCGCCCCTGCGTTGTTCACCAGCACGTCGAGCGAGTCCCAGCGCTCTCCCACCGCATCGGCCAACCGCTGACATCCCTCCTC
>JACCSM010000095.1 GCA_013698525.1 Rubrobacteraceae bacterium | reverse complement strand
TCCGAGTCTGATGACAAGGGCATCGCCGAGGTCATCGTGGGCAAGCACAGGAACGGGCCTACAGGTAAAGTTCAGCTCGCTTGGATGGAGCAGTACACAAAGTTCGCCTCCCTCGCCCGTCGCTAGTCCCGAGTGGCTCTGATAAACTTCCTTATAGTACAAAGGGATAACGGCGCCGAGCCGTTACTCGCCGACAGGAGCCCGCATGCGCCGCGCTTTCATACTCGCAACCCTCACCTGTATCCTGTTCGCGGTCGCGGGCAAGCCGCCCGGCAAGAGCAGGCCCGACACTGGCAGACCCGACGATGCCGGAGCGAAAAGGTTTGACGGTAATCCGGACAAGGTCACCCTTTGTCACAAGGACAAGGTGACGATCTCGGTCGGTGCGCCCGCGAAGCCCGCGCACCTGCGCCACCGCGACAGCATCGGGGCCTGCTGACGCCGACAGACGCGCAGCGCGTGCCGGGTTCGGCGCCTTGCTCGCCCTGGCCGCGGGATCGAGCCGGTCACGACTTGGGCCTGGGGGTTGGGGTCGCCTAGGGGTTCTCCCGTTCGCTACGGCAGTTTCCGAAGAGGCTGCCCCTCGTTGAAGACGCGGTTAGCGGCTGGCACTCGGCGTCCGGCTTCTCGTCCTTGCTGACGGCTGAAATGCTGACTTGCTGAACAGCTATCTTATCGGTGCTCCCATAGCGTGGTAGCCGCCGTCGACGTGGATTAGTTCGCCTGTGGTGGACGGCCACCAGTCCGAGAGCAGGCTCACCACGGCCCTTCCGACGGGCTCCGGGTCTGTGGTGTTCCAGCCGAGGGGCGCCTGACGAGTCCACTCGCCTTCGATCTCTTCGAAGCCGCTGATGCCTTTCGCAGCTAGCGTCTTGATCGGGCCCGCCGAGACGAGGTTGACCCTGATGCCACGCTCTCCGAGGTCGCGAGCCAGATATCGCGAGGTGCTCTCCAGAGCGGCCTTGGCTACGCCCATCCAGTCGTAGGCGGGCCAGGCAACACGGGCGTCGAAGTCTAGGCCGACGACGGAGGCACCGGAGCTTAGGATGTCGGCGAGGCCGACGGAGAGGGCTTTCAAGGAGTAGGCCGAGGTCTGGAGGGCGGTGGCGACGGAGGGCCATTGCGCGGAGAGGAAGTTACCCCCGAGGGCGTCCTCGGGGGCGAAGGCTATGGCGTGGACGATCCCGTCGAGTTCCCCCCAGCGTTCTCCGAGGTCTTCCGCGACCGCTTCGATGTCCTCAGGCTTGTTTACGTCGAGTTCGAGGATGGGGGGTTCCGGGTCGAGGCGTCTGGCCGTGCGCTCCGTGAGACGTCTGGCGCGGCCGAAGCCGCTAAGGGTGATCTCCGCCCCCTGCTCCTGGGCCAGCCGGGCCACCGAGTAGGCTATCGAGCGCCGGTCCAGGACACCGGTAACCAGTACCTTCTTGCCTTCGAGTAATCCGCCCATTGCGCCTCCTGATCTCTTACCTCCGCCGGGTCCGGCACAGTCTAGGGAATGCACGGGACGGTCGCCAGGGGTGGAAACCTTCTCCGGTGAGTCTTTCGAGAGCGGACCGGTGATTAATCGGTACGAGAGCGGGTAAAAGCAGTAATGGATAATATACGGGTAGGCATGGAGAGGGAACCCGTTTTCAAAGCAGGCCAGACGTAAACGTTTCGCGCGCCTTCTGCTATGAGAACGGTGCGGAGACAGAGGACGCGTAAGGGAAGGGAGTAGAGATGGCGGAAGAAACAAAGGTACGCACGTACGAGCCTCCTGAGGAATTCGCCAGGGATGCTAACGTGGACGACGCTTCGATCTACGAGGAGGCCGAGCAAGACTACGAGGGTTTCTGGGCCGAGCGGGCCAGGGAAATGCACTGGTTCAGGGAGTGGGATCGGGTCCTCGACTGGGACCCGCCCGAGGCCCAATGGTTCGTCGGCGGAAAGCTCAACGTCGCGTACAACTGCCTGGATTACCAGGTCGAGCAGGGCAGGGGGGACAAGACCGCAATCCTCTGGGAGGGGGATGAGCCTGGCGACAGCAGGACCTTCACGTACTCCGAGCTGAAGTCCGAGGTCGAGAGGTTCGCCAACGTCCTCAAGGGACTCGGGGTCGAGAAGGGCGATCCTGTTGCGATCTACCTGCCCATGATCCCCGAGCTTCCCATCGCGATGCTGGCCTGCGCCCGTATCGGGGCCCCGCACTCTGTCGTCTTCGGCGCTTTCTCCGCCGACTCGTTGCGCGACCGCATCAACGACTGCGTGGCGAAGGTACTCGTCACCGCCGACGGTGGGCCGCGGGGTGGCAAGGTAACACCCTTGAAGGCCAACGCCGATGAGGCCCTCGAGGATACGCCTTCGATCGAGAGCGTGGTCGTCGCGCAGCGCAGCGGCGAGGACGTTGACATGGCCGAGGGTCGCGACCGCTACTGGAACGATCTGATGGACGAGGCAGACGCCGAGTGCCCGGCCGAGGAGATGGACTCGGAGGACATCCTCTACATTCTCTACTCCTCTGGCTCGACGGGCAAGCCCAAGGGCATCGTTCACACCACGGGCGGCTACCTCACTCAGGTCAAAGCCACCACCAAGTGGGTCCTCGACGTCAAGGAGGATGACGTCTTCTGGTGCCAGGCAGACATCGGCTGGGTCACGGGGCATTCTTACCTCGTCTACGGACCCTTGAGCAATGGGGCGACCACCGTCCAGTTCGAGGGCACGCCGAGCTACCCTGGCCCGGATCGGCACTGGGACGTGATCGAACGTAACGGCGTTACGATCTACTACTCGGCGCCGACCGTGATCCGGGCGTTCATGAAGCAGGGGACGGAGCCTATCGAGAAGCATGACCTCTCGTCCTTGAGGCTGCTTGGTACCGTCGGCGAGCCCATCAACCCGCGGGCGTGGGAGTGGTATCACGAGAACATCGGCAAGGGTCGGTGCCCCATCGTGGATACGTGGTGGCAGACCGAAACCGGCGGCATCATGATCTCGCCGCTCCCAGGCCTCACCACGACCAAGCCCGGCAGCGCCACCCGTCCTTTCCCCGGCATCTTCGTCGATATCTACGACGAGGACGACAACCCGATCGAAGGCGCCGGCAAAGGCAACCTGGTCATCACCAAACCGTGGCCGGGCATGCTCAGGACGATCTACAAGGACCCCGAGCGTTTCCGCAAGACCTACTGGGAGAGGCTCGGCGACAAGTACTTCGTCGAGGACGGCGCTGAGCGGGATGAGGATGGTTACTACACCATCACAGGCAGGATAGACGACGTGATGAACGTCTCGGGGCACCGCATCGGCACGATGGAGGTCGAAAGCGCGCTCGTTTCTCACAAGGCCGTGGTCGAGTCCGCCGTTATCGGGCGGCACGACGAGGACAAGGGCCAGGCTATCGTGGCCTACGTGATCCTCGAAGGTGACAGAGAGGGAAGCGAAGATCTCATCAAGGAGCTCAAAGACCAGGTCAGGAAGGCCATAGGCCCGCACGCGAGGCCTGAGGAGATCATCTTCACCCCCGACCTGCCCAAGACGAGAAGCGGCAAGATCATGCGCCGCGTCCTCCGCGGCGTGGCCGAGGGCGAGGACGACCTCGGGGATGTCTCGACCCTCGCCGATCCCTCCGTCGTAGACGATCTCAAGGAGGCCCGTAGCTAGGGCTAGCGGCGAACGATAAAAGTCCACGAAACGGGGCGGGGCTTTCTAGTCCCGCCCCAACCCTTGCACACGCAACATTCGTAATCGATCCGTCATTCCCGCGAAAGCGGGAATCCACTACTGCAGCGCTTCGCAACTCCAATTACGAGCGGTCTACCGGATTACGTATCGTCCCTCCGAGCGGCCGGTAGAGTATGCCGCCGATCGCCTGCAGACGCGCTCTCAGCGGAACTTTACAAGCGCTTCTGCGTACATCTGTGTAGTAGAATATGAGCAGTAAATCTGCTAGGAGGAAAGACTGTGTTTGTACCAGGTGGATTCGGCGGTTACTTGCTAATAATGATCGTCGGCATGCTCATCTCGGGGGCCGCGGCTCTGTGGGTGAGGAGCTCTTACTCGAAGTTCTCGAAGAAGAGAAGTGCGAGCGGCCTTACAGGCCAGCAGACGGCGCGCATGATCCTCGACCGCAACGGCCTCACTAATGTGAGGGTAGAGCCTGTGGCCGGACAACTCACCGACCACTACGACCCGAGGAGCAAGGTCATACGGCTCTCCGAGGACAACTTCAGGGGCAACTCCATCGCCGGGGTCAGCGTGGCCGCCCACGAGGTGGGGCACGCCATCCAGGACGCGAGCGGCTACCTGCCGATGAAGCTCAGGGCCGGAATCTTCCCGGTCGTTAACTTCAGCAGCCAGATCTGGCCCATGGCTTTCATTATGGCCCTCTTTGTCGGTGGTGCGTCGAGCCCGATGGGGTCGCTCCTGATCAACGTCGCCATCTTGTTGTTCGCCGGAGTTCTACTGTTCCACGTCGTGACGCTGCCCGTCGAGATCAACGCCTCTACCCGCGCCTACGGACTCCTGACACGCTACGGGATACTGTCTGGCACCGAAGCCGCAGGGACCAGGCGGGTCCTGACTGCGGCGGCATTCACGTACATCGCTGCTGCTCTCACGGCGGTGCTTACCTTCCTCTACCTGCTGCTCGTAAGCAGGCAGTAGAGTAGACCTTTCGTCAAGACCTCGAGGGCGGGGCTTCGGTCCCGCCCTCGAACTTTCTTGCCGGGCATCGGCCGCACAAGAGTTGTAGAATACGCGCGTCATGGAAGAGGTTCGTCGTATAACGAAGCGCCGGAGGCGGCCACGTACCGTGGGAGAGCCACATCCGTGGGAGCCCAGGCACATGCGCCTGACGGCGATGCGCTTCGCCGAGTCTGTAGGGGAGCCTGCGGAGCGCCGCAACGTTGCGCTCGGGGTGATACAGCACCTCTGGCGCTCGCCGGTCCCGTTCATCGGGTTCTACCCGCCTGAGGGCGTGAAGGTTACGGAGAACCGCCTCTACACACCGGCTGCTCCCAGGTCGGTGGACGACACGGACTACCTCGCCGGGGTCGAGTCCCACAAGAGGGCCTTCGCGAAGGACCTGGAGAACGCCATGGTCCCCGCAGGGAGGTTGCCAGGCTACTTCGAGGTCCCGACGGACGAGGGGTGGCGTATAACCCTCGAGCTCGCAGAAGGACGCCTGGAGCTTGCGGATGCCTGGGGCATGAACTCAGAGAGGCAGGTGGCCGGGGATCTCGCACCGTTCGCCTGGGCTTACCGTAACTGCGACTTCTGTATCGTCACCATCTACGACAAAGACATCAGCGCCCTGCGCGACGACCTTCTCTTCGTCGCCAAGCGTGCTGGCGTGGAACTCAGGTGGCGCAGGACAGCAGCCTGAGGGATTCTCGACGACCCGGCCTGACCGCGACAGGAGGCCCCGCCAATCGAGAATAGTTATTAGAACTTCGGGTATAATATGTGTGTCCGGAAGCTTTCACCGGGCTTACAGGATGTTTCATTAGAGAGGTCGCGTCAGATGCTCACGAGCCACAGCACCGGAGGGTTCGCTACCACAAGCGCACCGGAGGGGTTCGATCTCAAGGACTTCGAGGAGGTCGGTCTCAGGGCCGTAGAGAGACGCTTCGGTCCGAGGGACATGATATTTACGCCAGGGGATCCCGACGATCAACTCTACTTTCTGCTCTCTGGTACGGTGCGGTTGTACAAGATCTACGGCGACTACAAGGAGGCCACGACCGCGCTACTCAAGGAAGGCGGTGTCTTCGGTAAGCTCAACCTCGTCGAGGGGCGCTGGCAAGACGTCTTCGCCGAGGCCGTTACCGACTCACGGGTCGCGAGCATCCAGAAGGCATCCATAGAGCGGGTGATAAAGAGCGATCCCGCCTTCGCCCTCAAGCTCTTCTCCTCATTCTCAGAGCGACTCAGGCAGTCCGATGAGGTGATAGAGAGCCTCTTGCACAGGGAGGTCTCGACCAGGCTAGCGACGCTGCTTATGAACCTTGGCGAGCGCTTCGGCGAGAGCAACGGTGTTGGCACACTGATAGACGTGCGCCTCACCCACCAGGACCTGGCCAACATGATCGCCTCTACCAGGGAGGCCGTCTCCAAGGTGATGAGCGAGCTCCAGCGCGACGGGGTCATAGAGAGTCGCAACCGCAGGATCGTCATAGTCAACGGGGAGGCGCTCGCCGAGCACGCCTCCAGGTTATCCGGCCTGAGCATCGACGGGCAGGCCGCGATCTGATCAAGCATTTCAGCCAGTCAGCACTTCAGCA
>JACCSM010000083.1 GCA_013698525.1 Rubrobacteraceae bacterium | reverse complement strand
GGACGACACCGAAGGACGTCTTCTTGAGCGAGGTCAAGACGCGGGATGTCTTTCCGCTGCTGATTTTGCACATCGTGAGGGAGGAGCCTGCTTACGGGAACAGCATCATGGCGCAGATACGTGAGATCTGTGCGGGGACGATGAGCGTCTCGCCGAACACGATCTACCCTCTGCTCAGGCGGCTCGAGGAGAAGGGGTACGTGGAGGGGGAGTGGGAGCGGCCGGATACGAGGAGCCGGCGCTTCTACAAGATAACGCCGCGTGGGGAAGAGAAGTACGTTGAGATCAAGGGCAGATTCGAGGCCCACCTGTTGCGGGTAAGAGAGGCTATCGAGTCTTTGCACAGAGAGCTCTACGGATAGGATCGGGAGGCCTGATGTCGCACAGGATCAGGAAGGTAGCCGTACTCGGGGCAGGCACGATGGGCGCCGCCATCGCAGCCCACTGCGCCAACGCGGGACTGGAGGTGGACCTGCTCGACATAGCCCCGGATGATGACGACAAGAACGCCGTAGTGGAGGCCGGCTTCGACAGGATGCAGAACGCCAGGCCTGCGGCACTTATGGGCGGGAACGTGGCGGACAGGATCAGGACCGGGAACTTCGAAGAGCACTTCGATCGTGTCGGCGAGGCGGATTGGATCGTCGAGGCCATAATCGAGAAGCTCGAACCCAAGAGAGAGCTCATGCAGCGCGTCGAGGATACGGCGAAAGAAGCTGCAATCATATCGACCAATACCTCGGGCATACCGTTGCACAGCATCTCAGAGGGTCGATCCGAGGGGTTCAAGAAACGTTTTGTGGGCACGCACTTCTTCAACCCGCCGCGCTACTTGAAGCTGATGGAGATCATACCCACAGAAGATACTGACCCCGAGATCGTCGAGGCCGTCCGTACCTTTGGGGAGAGGGTGCTCGGCAAGGGCGGCGTCATCGCCAAGGACACCCCGAACTTTATCGGCAACCGTCTCGGGAGCTTCGCCGGCATGCAATCCGCGCGCTACGCCTTCGAGAACGGCTACGGGATCGAAGAGGTCGACGCCATAACAGGACCGCTCATCGGCCACCCGAAGACGGCGACCTTCCGCCTCAACGACCAGGTTGGGCTGGATATCGCCGTCGCCGTGGCCGAGAACCTCTTCGAGGCCGTCCCCGAGGATGAGTCGCGCGAGGAGCTCAAGCCGCCGGAGAAACTCCAGGAGATGCAGGAGAAGAACCTGCTCGGCAATAAGACCGGCGCCGGTTTCTACAAGCGAGACAAACGTGAAGGCAAGACCGTCTTCGACGTCCTGGATCTCGAGACCTTCGAGCACCATCCCGCTGAGAACCCCGAGATCCCCATAGCAAAAGAGGCCCAGGAACAAGGAGACCTGGCTTCCAGGCTAAGGTTCCTGATAGACAAAGCCGACGAGGACAAACACGCCCGCTACATCAGGAACACGCTGCTACCGTACATGGCCTACGCGTCGCGCCGCGTACCGGAGATCTCCGACACACTGGAGGACGTTGACCACGCGATGGAGTGGGGCTTCGCCCATCAGAACGGTCCCTTCCGCACCTGGGACCTGCTGGGCGTTCGCGAGACCGTCGAGAACATGCAGTCCATGGACCTCGAGGTCGCCCCCTGGGTAGAGGATATGCTCGACGCCGGAAACGAGAGCTTCTACAAGACCGAGAACGGAACCGAGCTCCAGTTCAGCCCCGTAAGTAAAGAATACGAGCCCGTCCGCGAGGACCCGATGTACGTCTCCCTCGACCGTCTGCGGGACGGGGGCAAAGAGCTCGCAAGCAACGACTCGGCGAGCCTGCTCGACCTCGGCGACGGGGTGCTGTGCCTGGAGTTCCACTCCAAGGGCAACTCCATCGACGCAGGAACGGTCGAGATGGGAAACAGGGCGCTCGAAGCGCTGGAGCGCGACGACATGGTCGGGCTCGTCATCGGCAACGAGGGCCGCAACTTCTCCGTTGGGGCCAACCTCGGTGAGATGGCCCACGCTGTCCAGAACGGGGACCTGGATCAGATCGAAAATAGCGTCGAAGCCCTGCAGAACCTCCTGATGGCCTTCCGCTTCGCCCCGAAGCCCGTAGTCTCAGCCCCGCACGGACAGACCTTAGGCGGAGGACTCGAAGTGTGCCTCCACTCGGACCGCATGGTCGCCGCTGGCGAGACGTACATGGGCCTCGTCGAGGTCGGGGTAGGCCTGATCCCAGCCGGCGGGGGCACCAAGGAGATGGCCCGCCGCCTGGTCTCCCCGCCGCTCCACACCGCCCCGAACACCCCACCACTACCCTTCCTCCAGAAAGCCTTCGAGCAGATAGCCCTGGCCAAGACCGCGGGCAGCGCCCTCGAAGCCAAAGAGATGGGCTTCCTTACGGAAGACGACCGCATAGTAATGAACGCAGACCACCTCATCTCCGCCGCCAAACGCGAGGTCCAAGACCTGGCCGACGGCTACACCCCGCCCGAGCACGGCAACAATGTCTACGCCTCCGGCCGGACCGCGCGGGCCGCCCTGGAGATGGGCGTCAAAACCATGCAGTGGGCCCACTACGCAAGCGACTACGACGGCATCATCGCAGGCCACGTCGCCCGAATCCTAACCGGCGGCAACCTCTCACTCCCACAATGGGTCCCCGAAGAATACCTCCTAAAGCTGGAGAAAGAGTCATTCCTCGACCTCCTGAAACAAGAAAAAACCCACGACCGCATCGAAGCACTACTAAAGACAGGAAAGCCAAAAAGGAATTAGCAATTCAGC
>JACCSM010000058.1 GCA_013698525.1 Rubrobacteraceae bacterium | reverse complement strand
CTGAGATCGCCGACGTCTCTTCCCTCTGCGCGAGGCTCTCCTCAGCCAGGCGCGTCTCCAGCCTCTCCCGCCGTCGCTCCAGGGAGCGGTAGATCGCCTCGGGCGAGGAGGCGAGCCTGCGCTGCAGGATCTGGAGGGCGAACCCGACGTTTACCCTGCGCCGGTCGTCTTCTGCGGCGAAACGCTCGGCGCGGTTCATCTCCTCGCTCACGTAGGTCGTTACCTCGTCGTAGAGTGCTGACTCCTGCCCGGAGAGCGCGTACCTGACCGTGTACGCCCGCCGCTCCGGGAAGAGGGGCTTGCCGTCGAACCGGAGAAGCTCCTCCTTGACCAGCCGCCGCATCAAATCGCCCGCGTCCGTCACCCCCGTGTTGCCGCGCGCCCTGCCCTCGAATCGGTCGCCGTCGAGAAGCGCCATGAACAGCTCGAAGTCGTCCTGCTTGCCGTTGTGGGGCGTGGCCGTCAGCAAGAGGAAGTGCCGGGTCTGCTCGCCGAGAAACTCGCCCAGGCGGTAGCGTTTGGTGTACTTCACCTCGCCGCCCGTGTAGGTGGCGCTCATCTTGTGGGCCTCGTCCACGACTATGAGGTCGTGGTCCTGGGAGGCCGCGAGGCGCGCCCTCAGCTCCTCGTTCCTGCTGAGCATGTCGAGGCGGGCGATGAGAAGGGGATGGTCCTCGAAGGGGTTGCCACTCCTGGAGGTTTCAAGTTGCTCGCGGGAGAGGATGGAGAAGGATAGCCCGAACTTGGTGGAGAGCTCGTCCTGCCACTGCTCGACGAGATTGCCGGGCGCGACGACGAGGCAGCGCTCCAGGTCGCCCCGGATCATGAGTTCCTTTACGAGGAGCCCTGTCATGATGGTCTTGCCCGCGCCGGGGTCGTCGGCCAAGAGGAACCTCAGGGGCTGACGCCTGAGCATCTCGCCGTAGACGGCGGTGATCTGGTGCGGCAGCGGCTCGACGCGGGAAGTGTGTATGGCCAGGTAAGGGTCGAACAGGTAGGCGAGGCGTATCCTCATGGCCTCGGAGACGAGCCGGAGCATCGCCCCGTCGCCGTCGAACGACCACGCGCCACCGGGGGCTACCACCGAGAGCGAGGACTCCTCGTCCCTGTACAGGAGTCGGCTCTTCGGCGCGCCGTCGCCGTCCTCGTAGACGACCTTGAGCGCGTCGCCGCCCAACCACTCCACCCCGGCGACTCGCGCGGTTCCGCCGGGCGTGAGCCCGCGTACGGAGACACCCGGCTTGACGTCTTCGAGACGGGTCAAGACAACAACCGGGGCATTCCAAACATACATGGGTCGATACGAACGGCGACCAAACCCTCTCCCCTCCGGTACTCGGATGCACCTCCATCTTATTTGCGCCCGAGACTCGAAGCAACTCCGGGCTCTGAGTACGGACCCTGTAAAGCATCATCGCCACCCGCCACGATTCTGTGGTCGGAGCACCACGCCGATACCGCTACCCCGACGACGCCGCGCTCGGGGTGCCGTTCGCAGGGTCCACCGAAAGGTCTCGTCCGGCGCGGAGGATACGCTCGACCGCAGCCCGGTGGACGGTGGGAGACAACTCGCAGGCGATGGCGCGCCGTCCGAGAGCCATCGCCGCCATCGGCACGGTCCCGGAACCGCAGAAAGGGTCGAGCACGACGTCGCCGGGCTCGGTGAAAGCCTCCACTAACTCTTCTGCTTCGGAGCTCGGCTGTCCCCACGGGTGTCCTTCCTTGCCGTCCGCCGACCCGAGCAACATGGCGTCGCGGAACAGTCCGCATTCGGGCTTGCCCTTTGTGAAAACCAAGACGGGCTTCCACGCGTTCATGGCGCGTCGGGGCCAGACCACCGGCTTTCCGTGCCTGTGAACGACGGCGATCATCCACCAGTAGCGCAGGTGCTCGCCGAGCGCGCCCATGACCTCCGGCAGGTAGGTCTGCCCGGAATAGGCCGCGAGCACGCCCCCCTCCTTCAACGTTTGGGCCGCAAAGCGCCCGAGGTCGTCCCACAGCGGCAGGTATTCGGAGCCGTAGGGCGGATCTGTCAGCAGAAGATCTACCGACCCCGGCTCGAGGTCCAGGTCGCGGAAGTCGCTGCAATGGATGTTCGGGACAGCACCATCGGTATCCGAGATTGTCGGTTTCTCCTCCGAAGCTTCCCGCGCCTCGTCCTCGCGTCGGAGCCGCGCCATACGGCCTCGCACCAAGCGTCGAATCCGCTCTGCCGTCACCCGGTCGCCGTACTCCTCCCGCAGCTCCCTCCACACCGCCAGTGCCTCCCGCTCGTCTTTGCGCAGGAGCGGCGCTATCTCCCGCGTTTGTGCCACATTGCTTGGTCCATCAATGTTGTCAAATGACAACACGTCCACTACCGTCGCCGCTTCTATGTGGCGGTGAGCATTGATGCGATCCCAGCCCCAACGCCGCCTGCAATACTCGTCGAACGTGGCGTACTCGTACCTGTACAGTCGTCCCTCACGTATTTCTCGTAGGGCGTTACCCACTTCGATGAACGTCTTGAGTCCACGGTCGATAACCTCTTCGAGCTTTACGAGCCTGCCGGAGACGTCGCTCTGTTCCAGAGGGACGCTTTGATGCAACCGCCTGGCGATGTCCCCTCTCGCCTTCGTGTCGTCCTCCCGCAAGCCTCTACCTCCGTATACCAGAACGCGTGTCGGCGAATGCCCCTCTTGGCGTATATTGCCATGCGCACGGGTCTTCGTGTAGCTGGCCCCGTGGATCGGATCATCCCCATCTCCCAGGATTCTGCGAGATAGCGAAAGAGACGGCACCCTCAATGCCGCCATCTGTTGCGCATGCGTAACATCCACGTGCAAATCGGGGATGTCTCATCACTAGCTTCCCTTCCGACGAGACGTTCCTGTCTACGCTACACCTCGATCAGTGCACGGCATCCAGCTCGGGAGGGTTCTTCGCCATCCACGAAGCCAGCCTGGCGTCTTTTCCGATATACGTACTCTTTCTCTTGCCCCCGACTATGTAGTGAAAGTACCAGTACCCGTGAACTTTTATCGACCCATCCCTCCTGTGTCGAACCTTCGGGTCAAACTGGATGTGCCCCCTACCCCAAGATCTTCTCCGGTAGTCCCATCCACCCGTCAGGGCATCCAGCCCTCTGCGCGCCATCTCGTCTCTGAGAGCCTCGAATGCTTCGAGGACGTCCTCATCGGTCAGCTCGACGGCTTCATCGTCGAGCCTTTCGAGCAAGTCCTTGCTTCCGATCATGATCTATCTCTTTCCGCTTCTCCGAATGCGCCCATAACTCTGATGATTGACCTTCCTCTTGTCTCTTCTACATATAGAGTTGTCTTCTCTTATCCCGTCTACGCTGCCGACGACAAAACCGTCGGCATTCCCTTTATGTACG
>JACCSM010000052.1 GCA_013698525.1 Rubrobacteraceae bacterium | reverse complement strand
GCCCTGCCGAACCGGCCGTCGAGGATGGGCGGCCGGTCGAGGCTGGCGAGGATTTTGCAGACGTGGCCGGGCAGCGGTACGCGAAGCGGGCTCTGGAGGTTGCTGCGGCTGGGGCGCACAACGTTGTGATGAGTGGGCCGCCTGGCTCTGGGAAGACCATGCTCGCACGCAGGATGCCCGGCATACTGCCCCCGCTCACCATGGAGGAGCGCATCGAGGTAACCAAGGTCCACAGCGCCAGCGGGGAGGGCAACGGGACGCTCGTCACGCGGAGGCCGTTCAGGGCGCCCCACCATACTGTGTCGACCTCGGGACTAGCAGGGGGTGGGAGCAACCCGCGGCCGGGGGAAGTGTCACTGGCACACCACGGCGTGCTCTTCCTCGACGAGTTGCCCGAGTTCAGCCGGACGGCGCTCGAGGCCTTACGCCAGCCCCTCGAGGATGGGCAAGTGACGATCTCGCGGGTGGCAGCGACGCTCACCTATCCTGCTCGGGTCACGCTACTCTGTTCCATGAACCCCTGTCCCTGCGGCTATGCGGGGGACAGGAGGAAGGTCTGCCGGTGCACGGCAGGCCAGATCGAACGCTACCAGGGACGCATCTCGGGCCCCTTGCTCGATCGAATGGATCTCTTCGTCGACGTGCCTCGTCTAACGCGCCAGGAATTGCGCGAGGAGAGGCAGGCCGAAGAGTCCAGTTCTGTAAGGAAGCGGGTCAGCGGGGCGCGTGGAATCCAGGCCCTTCGCCAGGGCTCTCCCAACTCGGCGCTCTCAGGACGCCGGCTGCGCGAGGTTTGCGCGCTGCGGGGCGATGCGGAGACGCTCTTCTCCCGGGCGGTGGACCGGATGGGGCTCTCGGGGAGAGGGCACGATAGGGTGTTGCGTGTGGCAAGGACCGTCGCCGACCTCTCGGGCGAAGAGGAGATAGCAGCCGAGCACGTCGCAGAGGCGCTCAACTACCGGAGGTCGCATTTAGTTGGAAGATGACGACCGGGCAAAGTACCTGTTCCTCTCACTATTGCAGGCCAGGGTCGGGAGCAGTCTCGTCTCGCATCTCGGCAACCTCTCCCCCGAGGCCGTTCTCAGGACCCCGGTCGCCGAACTGGCGGGGCGCGCGAAGATCTCCGAGAAGGCTTCTCGCGCTTTCGCGGAGCTGCAGCGAAGCTTCGACCCCGACAGGATGCAGGACCGCCTGGCCACGAGAGGGATCGAGGTCCTCACGCCGGTCGACGAGGCCTTCCCGAGGCCGCTGAGGAGCATACCCGACCCGCCGCCCGCGCTCTTTGTGAACGGCGCTGTCCCCGATACTGTCTCCGTCGCTCTCGTCGGCTCGCGAAAAGCCTCGGCGACGGGCATCGAGACTGCCAGGGCTCTCGGGCTCGCGCTCTCCGAACGGGGTGTTTGCGTGGTGAGTGGGCTCGCGCTCGGGGTGGACGCCGCGGCGCACGAGGGGGCGGTCGAGGTCGGGGGTCTTACGGTCGGCGTACTCGGATGCGGCATCGACGTCGTCTACCCGAGGCGTAACAGGGCCCTCTTCGAGTCGGTCAGGCGGCACGGGGCACTGGTCTCCGAGTACGCCCTTGGCGAGGCTCCGCTGGCGTGGCGCTTCCCTGCCAGGAACCGCATCATCGCCGGACTCGCTGGGACCGTCGTGGTCGTCGAGGCGCCCGAGCACAGCGGGGCGCTCATAACAGCCCGCCACGCCCTCGACGCCGGACGGGATGTCTGGGCCGTGCCAGGCCCTCCAGGCGTGCGCGAGTGCCGGGGCTCGAACGGGCTGCTCTCCGACGGCGCAGGCGTCCTGTGGGACATCCCAGAGTTCGTCGATGCCGTGGCGCGGGAGCATAGAGTCCCTGCGGCGGGCGGGGCATCAGCAGGCGTTCAGCCCTTGCCTTCCGGTCTCGAGGATACGGAGGCCGCCGTGCTCTGTGGGGTCGGCTTCGAACCGATGGGGGTAGACGCGGTCGCGAAGCGAAGCGGCGTCGAGATGCCCGGGGTGCTCACCGCGCTCGCCTTGCTGGAGCTGAAGGGATTCGTGAGACGCGACGGTGTCGGATCGTACGCGAGGAGGGCTGTCCCTTGACGCGGCGGACCCTCCGCTCGCTCTGGTCGCAGTATTTTCGGGTCAGCAAGCGCTTGGCCGAAGCAGATATGTCGAGTGACGAGCGCCGGCAGGCCGAACGCGAGGCGAGGGGGCTGAGAGACAGGCTCGTGGTCAACTACTCTCCGCTCGTGAAGTACGTGGCTGGCAGAATCTCGGGGCGCATGGCCGG
>JACCSM010000008.1 GCA_013698525.1 Rubrobacteraceae bacterium | reverse complement strand
TGGAGCTTGGAGAGAATGCTCTTCATGTGATTCTTGACTGTGTGCTCGCTGACCACCAGCCGCTCGGCGACCTCGGCGTTGGAGAGACGCGCCGCCACCAGCTCCAGCACGTCCATCTCTCGGGCCGTGAGCGCTTCCTCGGACCCGAAGAGCTCAGTTTGGCTCCGAATCTCTTCCAAAATCCGGGCAGCCATGCGACGCGAGATCGCAGCCTCGCCCCGCGCCAGGCCCCGGAGATGCTCCAGGAGCTCCCGGGACCGCGCATTCTTGACCAGATAGCCTTGCGCCCCCGCCTTGATAGCCTCGAAGAGGGTCTGGCTGTCGTCGCGAACCGTCAGCATCACGACGGTGACGGCGGGTAATTCCGTCGTCAGCCGCCGGGTCGCGGCAACGCCGTCCTCTCCCGGGAGTTCGATATCCATCAGTACGATGTCCGGCTCAAGCGCACGCGCCTGGCCCAGGGCGCTCTCGGCGTTTTCGGCCTCTCCAACGACGGCGAAATCGTCCTGGTAGGAGAGGAGCGAGATGAGCCCCTCGCGAAAGAGCGCATGGTCGTCAACCAGTAGGAGTCGCAAGGGCTGCATGCCCGTTCTCCCTCTTCGGTCGTGGAATGGTGATGATGGCAGTCACTTGGGTGCCCGAACCGGGCTGGCTATCGACCTGGAAGGTGCCGCCGAGGGCCTCGACCCGCTCGCGCATACTCGTAAGGCCCAAGGGTCGCGCCTTGCCGTTCTTCTGGCTACCAGGGGTGAAGCCCTGGCCATCGTCGGCAACGACGACCCTGAGCCGATCCGGCCCATTGGATGCGAGGGTGACAGTGGCCTCCCGTGCCGCGGCGTGCTTGCGAACGTTGGTCAAGGCTTCCTGGATGAACCTGAAGAGCTGGAGCGCTGTGAGAGGTGAGAACCGGTCGGCCGCGCCATCCGTTCGGAGGCTCACGGGAATCTGGTGCCGCTCTTCGAACTGGTCCACGTAATCCTGTAGCGCGCAGATCAACCCTAGTTCTGCCACGTTGGTACGGAGCCCCGTGATGGACTCGCCAATATCCGCGTAGATTTCGTCGGCAACCCCGCGTAGCCGTTCGAGCTCTGCCTCCGCCTCCCGTTGTCGGTCGGCCTCCACCAGCTCCTTGATAGTGTCCAGGCGCAAGAGCAGATCCGCGACGAGCTGGGCCACACCATCGTGGAGTTCTCTGCTCAGCCGCTCCCGTTCCTGCATCATGGCGCTCATGGTCAGGATGTCCTGCTCTCGGGCCGATGCCTCAGCCTGGAGTCTCCCGAGAACCCTGAACAGCGTCTCTACAAAAATGTAGGTCAGCACCAAGCCCAGGAGTGTTACGAGCAGAGTCGCTGACAGATCGAGTGTTCCACCACCGGTGTGCTGTCCACCATCGGTGTGCTCTATCAGGCTGTGGCCCACCGCGGCCGTAACGGAAGGTAGGAAGACCATGAGCCATTTGAACAGGAGCAGTCTGCGGTGCGTCATGACAGGACGATGCGTTTGAACCATGGCGTTCCTCCAGCCAGAGCCGTAATGGGCGGGCATCCCGTCAGCGATGGTTGGCGCGCGACGGGGAGGTAGTTCAGGAGGTGGTGTAAGCCTGGATTCTCCATTTCAGCCCATCCCAGCCTACTTCAATGGGATGATACGAGTGTATCTACGTCCCGAATGCCGGTCAACCATAATCTCTCCGACATCGTCGTCACGTAGTGTACTGGGGTAGTGCCGACACGGTGGAACGAGACGATCGAGGTGCACCGCCGCGAGGTGCGCGACGCGATCCTGGAGACCACTTGGGCGCTGGTGGCCGAGCACGGGTTGCTGTCGGTGACGATGTCGCGGATCGCCGAGGAGACCGGCATCGGGCGCGCGACGCTGTACAAGTACTTCCCGGACGTGGAGGCGATCCTGCTCGCCTGGCACGAACGTCAGATCACCGGCCACCTCGAACATCTCGCCGAAGTCAGAGACCAGGCTGGCGGCGCTGCCGAGCGACTCGAAGCCGTACTAGGGGCCTACGCGCTCATCTCGCACGAGTCCCACGGGCACCACGACAGCGAACTCATGACGTTCTTGCATTGAGGCGAGCACGTCGCCCGGGCGCAGCAGCAGCTCATCGACTTGAGCCGAGACCTGTTGATCGAGGCCGCAGAGAACGGCAACCTCCGGGACGATGTCGCGCCCGATGAGCTCGCGAGTTACTGCCTCCACGCCCTCGCGGCGGCCGGCAGCCTGCCGTCGGAGGCCGCGGTCCGCCGGCTCGTCACGGTCACTCTCGCCGGGTTGCGCCCGCGCGCCTTAGGGGAGCTGCCGGAGCCAGTAAGGCAACCACCGGCGCCGGTAGCCGCCGGTGGTTGGACACTCTCCGTTCCAGGAGTTGGTGAGTCCCAGGGTAAGAGCGTCCCTCCAACCGGTGCTCGGGAGAACTGAACCGCTGATGGGATGGCGTCCCCGCCGCCGCGGTCGAGGCGCGAGCGCTGAACCATCTGGTCGCGGGTGATCCCCGCAGGCTACTGACCGGTGGGCTGCCCGAAACGCGAGATGCAGGGGTGCTGTGCGTCGGTGGTGGATGGGCTCAAGGCCATCACGACGTAGAGTGCAGGACCCGGCCGGTTCCAGGTTCGGGTCACGGACGGAAGCTTTCCGTTCTGCCGTCCCGATCCCCTCTACGGGTCCGGGGTTCGTGGCGAGGTTTGCCGTGAAGGCCGGTAAACCGGGCATTAAGGGGACAGCTAGAGGGCCGCGTGGGTCCTCGGGCTGATGCGAAGTCGCCCTCGCGCTCGGATCCTGCCCTTGCGCCCGCCAGAGAGCCCCAAACGAGCGCGAGTCAACGCCGGGAACCTTGACATCGTGGCCCCTTCGGTATAGGGTACGGGGGTACCGTAAAACGATCGAGGTGGAGCGATGCCGAGCGAAAGGCGGGATGGGGGAGTGATCACGATCCCGGTTACGGGAATGACGTGCGCCTCTTGCGTGCGCCGGGTCGAGCGGACGCTCTCCAGGAGGGAGGGGGTTATCGGGGCTAGCGTGAACTTTGCCGCCGAGAAGGCGACCGTGGAGTACGACCCCAAGACCACGGGACCTGAGGACCTGATCGGGGACATAGAGGGCGCCGGTTACGGCACGGACGCGCGCGAGGCGAGCTTCGGCGTGACGGGCATGACCTGCGCCAGCTGCGTCGGGCGCGTGGAGCGCGCCCTGAAAAAGGTGCCGGGGGTCCTCGACGCCGGCGTCAACCTCGCAAATGAAAGGGCGACAGTGAGGTACCTCGCCGGCGAGGTCGAGAGGCGCGACCTGGAGAAGGCTGTCGAGGCGGCGGACTACGGCGTAGCTTCGCTACGCGAGGGGGAAGGCGGCGCCGCCGAGGACGCCCACCAAGAGGAGTACCGCCGGCTGCGCCGGGACTTTCTACTGGCGGCGGCGCTCACCACTCTCATCCTCGTGGGGAGCCTGCCGCACATGCTCGGCTTCATGATCCCCATCCCGATGGGTTGGCTCAACCTCGGGCTCCTGGCGCTGGCGACGCCGGTGCAGTTCTGGGCCGGGCGGCGGTTCTACCGCGGCGCCTGGGGCGCCCTCAGGCACGCCCAGGCCAACATGAACACGCTAGTCGTGGTGGGCACCAGCGCGGCTTACCTCTACAGCGCGACCGCTACCCTCGCCCCCAGGCTCTTCGCCGGGGGACGGGCCGACGTGTACTTCGATACCTCAGCGCTCATCATCACCTTGATCCTGCTCGGTCGGTTGCTCGAGGCGCGCGCTCGCGGACGCACGGGAGAGGCCATAAAGAGGCTCGCCGGTTTGCGGGCCAAGACCGCGCGCGTCGTGCGGGGGCAAGGCCCGGGCGAGGAGGTGGACGTCCCGGTCGAGGACGTCGAGATCGGGGACGTCGTGGTCGTGCGGCCGGGGGAGAAGATTCCGGTGGACGGTCGGGTGGTCTCGGGGGAGTCGGCGGTGGACGAGGCCATGATCACGGGGGAGAGCATCCCTGTCGTCAAGCGTGCCGGCGACGAGGTGATCGGCGCCACGATAAACGCGACAGGCTCCTTCCGCTTCGAGGCGACGAAGGTAGGCCGCGACACGGCGCTCTCTCAGATCATCCGCATGGTCGAGGAGGCGCAGGGCTCCAAGGCCCCCATCCAGCGCCTCGCTGACAGGATCAGCGGCGTCTTCGTCCCCGTGGTGATGGTGCTCGCGACGCTCACGTTCCTCGTCTGGCTCCTCTTCGGCCCCGAGCCCGCGTTCACCTTCGCGCTCCTGAACTTCGTGGCGGTCCTCATCATCGCGTGCCCTTGCGCGATGGGCCTCGCGACGCCTACCTCCATAATGGTCGGGACCGGCAAGGGCGCCGAGTCCGGCATCCTCGTAAAAGGCGGCGAAGCCCTAGAGGGCGCCCATAAGCTCGACACCGTCATCCTGGACAAGACCGGCACCCTCACGAAGGGGAGGCCGGAGCTAACCGACGTCGTGGCGACGAACGGCCTCTCGGAGGACGGCCTGCTGAGGCTCCTGGCGAGCGCCGAGCGCGGCTCCGAGCACCCCTTGGGCGAGGCTATCGTGCGGGGCGCGAGGGATAAGGGCCTCGCCCTCGCCGAGGCTGACGGCTTCGAGGCCGTCACGGGCGGCGGCGTAAGGGCCGAGGTCGAGGGTCATCCGGTCCTCGTCGGCAACCGGCGCTTCCTCGCCGAGGCCGGCGTCCCCAAGGACGGCCTGCTTCCGCGGGGCGAGGAGCTCGCGGCGGGTGGCAAGACCCCGATCTTCGTCGCCGTGGACGGCCACCCGGCGGGTCTCGTCGCCGTGGCCGACGTGGTGCGCGACGAGTCGAAGGAGGCGGTCGAGAGGCTGCACTCCCTGGGCCTCGAAGTCGCCATGCTCACCGGCGACAACCGCCGCACCGCCGGGGCCATCGCGAGCGAGCTCGGCATCGGCCGCGTGCTGGCCGAGGTCCGTCCCGAGGAGAAGGCGACCGAGGTCAAGAGGCTCCAGGCTGAGGGCAGGCGCGTCGGCATGGTCGGCGACGGCATCAACGATGCCCCTGCGCTCGCCCAGGCCGACGTCGGCATCGCCATCGGCACCGGCGCCGACGTGGCGATGGAGGCCGCCGACCTCACCCTGATCTCCGGCGACGTGCGCGGGGTGGCCCGCGCCGTAGGCCTGTCGAAGGCCACGGTGAGGAACATAAAGCAGAACCTGTTTTGGGCCTTCGCCTACAACGTCGCCCTGATCCCCGTGGCCGCTGGCGCGCTCTACCCGTTCTTCTCGGGCGGAACCGTCCCTGAGGCGCTGCGCCCGTTCCTCGGCGAGTACGGGTTCCTCAACCCGGTCCTCGCCGCGGCGGCGATGGCGCTCTCCTCGGTGACGGTGCTGACGAACGCGCTCAGGCTCAGGCGGACGAAGGTCACCTAACGAAGGTCACTCAAAGAAGGCTGCTAACGAGAGGAGGCGAGAGCGTGGAGGCGATGGAGAGAGAGGATCCGGCCGCCGCTGGCCAGGCCGGCGCCCGGCACGGCTACATAAAGGCCAAGGACAAGGAGAAGCTCAGGAACCGCCTGAGACGCATCGAGGGCCAGGTGCGCGGGCTGCAGCGGATGGTGGACGAGGAGGCGTACTGCGTCGACGTCCTCACCCAGGTCGCCAGCGTCGTCAGCGCCCTGGAGAAGGCCGGCATGGTCGTGCTCAGAGACCACGTCGAACACTGCGTCCGCGAGTCGATCGAGGCCGGGGACGGGGAGAAGGCCGACGAGAAGGTGGACGAGCTGACCGCTGCCGTGGAGCGATTCCTGAGAGTCTAGAAAGAACTAAAGAGAGAGGAGAGTCGATGACCGAGACAACCCTGAAGGTGGAGGGCATGAGCTGCGCCCACTGCAAGGCCGCCGTAGAGGAGGAGCTGGGCAGGCTCCCGGGGGTCGAGCACTCGAACGCCGACCCCCAGAAGGGCACCGTCGAAGTGCGCTACGAAGAGGAGAAGGTGACGGCGCACGACCTGAGGGGCGCCGTCGAGGAGGCCGGCTACACAGTGGCTGCCTAAAAAGCGGTACCGTTCTGTTCGGGCTCTGCCGGGAGGCAGGGGAGGAGCGTATCCCCCGCCTCCCGCCGCGCCGGGTAAAGAAGGCCTCTTGGCCTTTCGTTGCCTAGTTCCGATCCGCCCGCGGCGCCTCCGCTGTGCCCCGGTAGCTATCTCACAGTCGGCTGAACCCCTGGTCCAGTCCTTGAGCTCACGGAGCAAACTATACGTATAGGGGGTAGAGATATATGAGCTCCGCAAACGAAGATCGATGAGTAGCCATGCGAAGCCTACATCGAGCCGCCAGCCAAGGCTGCACCGCTCGAAGATCACCCGTCGTCGGTTCCTGGGCCTTGCAGGTCTGGGAGTCGGGA
>JACCSM010000606.1 GCA_013698525.1 Rubrobacteraceae bacterium | reverse complement strand
ACACGACGTCATCCCCCACCTCCACGGATTCGTCCACCCCGAACACGCAGGCGTCCATCGTGACCCGCCCGAGAAGTGGCCGCCGCCGACCCCGGATGATAGCGAACGCTCGCCCCGATAACGACCGCCGATACCCTTCAGCGTAGCCTACCGGAACCGTAGCCGCGAACATCGGCTCCTCAGCCCGAAACGTCAGACCGTATGAGACTCCATCGCCGGGCGCGAGTCGGCGCGTGTCCGCCACGTAGCTCTTCAGGGTCATCGCGGGACGCAGGTCTTCGGACGCCGGGGCCTCGCCCGCCGGGTGCAGCCCATACAACGCGACGCCGGGACGCACAATATCGTAGCGGGCGCGAGGATGCCACAGGATAGCGGCCGAGTTGGAGGCGTGGACAACGAGGCCGCCACCAAATGGATGGGCGGCCAGTACCTCGTCGAAGACATCTATCTGACGACGGGTCGCCTCCGGGTCGGAGTCGGCGGAGGCAAAGTGCGTGTACACGCCCGCGAGTTGCCCACCGAGGAGTTTTCGGGCTTCTCCGACTTCCTCCGGCTCGACGCCCCAGCGGTTCATGCCGGTGTTGACTTTCAGGTGCGCTTTCAGGCCGGGATGGGCAGCGATGCGCCGGGCGCTGGCGATGGAATGGGCCGTCACCGCCAGGCGGTTTTCTTCCGCGAGCGGGAGCCTGTCAGGGGTGAGGTCGGTGAAGATCAGGATACCGGCTTCGACGCCGCCGCGCCGCAGTTCCGCGCCTTCCTCCACGGTGACGACGGCGAGGGAATCGGCCCCGGCCTCAAGCGCGGCGCGGGAGACAGAAAGCGCGCCGTGCCCGTATGCGTCGGCCTTCACCACGGCCATCAGGCGGGTACCGGCAGCCCTGTGCTTCAGAGCCCGGACGTTGTGGCGCACGGCGTCCAGGTCTATCCCGGCCCAGGTACGGCTCGGGATATGGATGCTAGAGGCGCCGTGCTTCATGCTCCTCCCAGCTAATAGCCGTGACGCAGAAGGAAAGGCATACGTCCGCCGCGTCCGCATCTTCCATCCATTCGGAGTGAGCAATATTCATGGCGCGGCGGCAAAAGTCGGCAGCCTCCGCGGTGAACGTCTCCCAGGGTTCGTGGTGGCCGATCCGACCGCCAGGATATTCCATCCATCCTTCCCAACCCAGGATGGCGAAGCCGTTGGCGGCCAGGATATCCACCGCTCGCAGAACATCTTCGCGCCCGAGAATGATCTCGCGTTCCGAAAGAGACTTCGTCCCGAGATCGGGCGGCAGTGTCTCCACGTTCGGTCTATTGGCGGGGTTCGAGGACGTGGAGGGCAAGGATGTCCATGCGGGTTCCGAAATTACTCCTAGCGGCCAACGGACCTCCACCTCGCCTTCTTCGTCGACCCGTACCTCTATTTTGAGAGCCGCGTATAATTCTCGCCTCTGCGGGGAGGATAACCTATCCAGGTTGTTCTGTGCATGGCCTATGCTCCACGAGAGTATCAGGCGGGTCTTCTCCTCAAACTCGGCGGCGCGTTCCTGGGCGGTTTTCAGGGTCTCCATCCTGGCCCTTACATGCCAGATTTCCCTATCTATGGCCTTGAGCCTCTCCTTTGCTCTTTCTCGGGTCATCACCTCTTCGATGACAAGATCCTCGATCTTGGTTCGCTTCTTTTCGAGTTCGGTGGCCCGCTTCACGAGGGGGCCTAGCTCTCTTTGGGGATCTCGTGAGGCCGCCTTTATCTTCTCTTCGACTGCTATTTTGAGCGCGTCCTTGAGGAGAGTCGGGTGGGTCATAGCACGTTTCACGCGCCGCCAAACCTCCGCTTCGAGTTCGTCGGCTTTTGCCGTCTTTGCCCCCCTGCACCCTAATTCGCCGAATCGAGCGCGAGTGTTGCAACGGTAGTACCTCGTTCCGTTTCGACCTGTGTTGGAGCCCATCCTGTTCGCGCATAAGGAGCAGAGTACGAACCCGCCGGAAAGATCCCACTCCCTCACGTTGTCCGTCACGTAGGTCCCCCTTCGTGAGGCCAGCGAATCTCTGGCAGCCAAGACCAGAGTAGGTTTCAGGCCACAGTCCGGCACAGGGACCGGAACCTTGAGTTCAGGGTCTGCCTCCGAGACCTTGACCTTTCGAGGTCCAACGAGCTTGTGGCGGCGCTTGCCGTACCACCAGATCCCGTACCTCTTATTGGGGTCGAGAGTGGCTGCCACCTTCTCGGAGACGAGAGATGCGACCTCGCTGTAAGATCGGGCTAAGTACACATCGGAGAGAACGATGTCCCTAAGAACTTTAGGGAACCACTTCCGACCACCCCTGGGTGCGCGTATTCCCGCTTTCATGAGACGGCCCGACACGGAGTGCATGCCCTTGCCCTCCTTGCCAACCATCTCGAAGATTCTCTTCACCACGGCCATGGCCTCCGGGTCGACCACGTAGGCGTCCCTCGTCTCCGCCAGGCGGAACCCAAAATTCACGAAGGTTGTCGCGACGATCCGACCGTCGAGGGCTCTTCTTCGTTTTCCTCTCCGGGTCCGTTCCCTGATCTTGGCCTTCTCGAACCGGGCAAACGAATCTAGCACGTCCGCCTGAAGCTGTCCTTCCGGGGTGTTAAGGTCGCCGGAGAAGTCGAGGGTCATGAGCTTGCAGCCCTTCTCCTTCATGCTCCCAGTGAGGACGAACATGTCGGTGGGGTCCTCGCCCCTACTCCACCTGTCCCGATAGCAGGCGACCGCGAATGAAATCCCTCCCGCGTCCACCCTGTCACGGAGACCGTCGAGGGCCGGTCGCTCTAGGAAGCCCCCAGAGTAGCCATCGTCGACGTATATATTCTCCTTGGGCAGGTGCCACCCGGAGCGAAGTGCAAACTCTATAATGCGCTCAATCTGGTCTTCTACCGAGTACCCTTTGTGTCCCCGTTCTTCCTTGGATACCCGAACGTACCCGAGTGCTTCGGGCAAGCCCAACGATTGTGTCAACTCCACCGCCTACCTCCTCAAGACCCGGCGTTGACCGTGACCTTTCAAGCGTTCACGCTTTCGTCCAACATGTTCAGCACTAGAAGCCACGCCTCTGCCAAAAGGTCAATTGCCTCCACGGCTTCGCAGGCCCACTTGCCCCTCTCAAGATCAGGCATAAGACCCGCCTCCCCGCACCGGATGCTCGTAGGAGGGACCATACATACCGAAGGCGAATCGCTTCTCAGAACCCATCAACTTGACCCGCCGTGTTCAGTATTTTCGTACCCGGCGTCGAAGGTGCGCACGAGTGCTGTGGCGGCACGGAAGAAGTCGCCGCGAAAACGGCGCTCACTGTCGTAGGGTTCGGCCTGATTCGTATCGTTCCACAGATTCATCAACAACCGCCACGTGGGCTTTTCAGGCGGCTCGTAATGACCCTCCTGCTTAGAGAGTTTGCGGGAGATCCCCTCGTACCAGGTGAATTCCGTGTCCCGGCGGGATTCGATCTCGCGCCGCAACAGCGCGTACCACATGATCCTGAGTTGGGCGAAGACAAAATGGGCTACTTGTACGTTGCGCGGCGACAGAGCACGCGGCTTATGTCCGAGCATGCGCATCTGCTCGTACTGATAGAGTTTCGTCACGGTGGCGGTTGACACCCAGGGTTCGACCTCAAGGGTAACGGTTCCGTAGCTCACAGGTTCGCCATCCGGTTTGCTGTTCATCACCCTGACGGGCTCCCGCCACGAGACCTCATCTGCGAGTATGAACGCTATCGCCTCCTCCACACTCCAGTAGTAATTGACCTGTTCGGCAAGAGCTGCGCCTGCGTCCTCCAGCACTTTGGGGAGCACGGAGTCGTGGCTTGCCTCGAAGATTTTCTTCCACTCGGCGGGCGAATCCTGCAGGTCCCAAACCTGTTCCCGAGGCAGAAGGTAGTCGCCCAGTGCGAACATTCGGAATCGTTGTACGTGAGGAGATGTCGCGGCCCTGTACGCGACGTATTCGGCAATCGCCCTCGCTCGCTCCGACTCGCGGTCGTCCAGCCGGGGACGGGCAGGGAGGTCGATTTCTTCTTTGGGCTCCTTGGCCTCATCGTAGGTCGAAGATGCCCGATCCAGCACATCGGTGTAAGCGAGCAGGGTCATCGCTCTCTTCACATCATCCTCTACCGGCTGGGTCAAATCGCCGAAAGCAAGGACCCGCTTGATTCCCTGTATTGCATCTTTTTGAGCTGTCCCGTGTTTTCCCAGTTCCCCCATGTAGCCGAGGCAAACCAGGACATCGTACATGGAGTCCGGCACGCCCTCCCTTTTGAGCCTGCCTGAGAGCCAATCCCGATTCCTTTTCAATTCGGTCCAACCTCCTGACCCGTTCGTCCTACTCGTTATTAGTGCATTTAGTTTTGTAAAATGTAGTATAACACGAAATGCTGCAATGATGGGCAATGGTTTTGCGGAATTGAGTTCCGCCGACGCCCCCGGTGACTTTGGGAGTCACGCCCTCGTAGGACCAGGAAAGAGATGAACAGGAGGCCGTAGTTGGAAATCGAGAGGTCACTCGCTGGCAGTCAGCGAAGTAGAAAGAGGCTCGTGAACGCGGCGAGAAGGCTCCAGTCGATGGGCCTCAACCCGATTCCACTTCAGAGGATAACGGAAGTCGCCAAGCGACCGTTCTTGAAAAAGGAGGAGTTGAAGACGGCTGAAACGGGATTCTTCCACAGAGCGTCTACGGAGAAAGATATTCAAGAGTGGATCAGAAGGAGTCGGCACTCCAACCTTAACGGATCAGGATGGCTCTGGGAGAACCTGGCCGTGGTCACCGGGTCTACGTCCGGCCTGTTCAGCGTTGATGTCGACGATGAATCTGCCTGGCCTTACCTCGAAATGCTAGGTGTCCACAAAGAGACAAGAACTTGGAAGTGGAGTACTGGCAGAGGTTTGCAGATAGGCTTTCGCATCCCTGAAGGAGTAAAGGTTCCCAACTTCCACGGGAACAACAAGTTGCTGCCAGACGTACCCTTCGACATTAAAGGCGAGTGTGGCTACGCGGCGCTCCCCCCTTCAGTCCATCACACCGGACGAGAGTACGAATACGTGGAGGGCCATGCCCCTCGGGAGTGTTCGTTGGCCGAGGCCCCAAAGTGCTTGATACTGGCTATAAGGCACTCCAAGGAGGACTTGAAGCCCCTCAGCAGAGAAGAACTCGAAGCCCTTCCTCTCACAATACGAGAATTGTTGGAGAAGAGAGGGCGTTCGCAGCGTGATCCAGCGACGATCTCCCCAGGCACGCCTGCCTCAACCGAACTCATGATATCCGAGGATCTCAAAACGCGGCGCGATAGAGTCAAGAGGCTCTATTCCAAACATGATCTTCCTACCCACCCCATATGCAAAGGGGGAAGAAAAACTACGCTACTAAGCCACTTCAGGACGATTGCCCGCAACGAGGACATGAGCGAGGAGGAGTTGAAAGGATACCTCGACATTACCAACTCAACTCTTCTCTACGACGAGCAGGGCGGGGAGCTTGAGGGCCTCGAAAAGAGTGAGCTTCAGGAGATTCTCGCAACGGTAATCAAAGACCTCCCCGACAAGGCTTCCCCGGAAGTACAGGCACATCTTACAAGGTTACAGAACCACGTGGCTGGCCTCCAGCAT
>JACCSM010000138.1 GCA_013698525.1 Rubrobacteraceae bacterium | reverse complement strand
ACCGGCCGCATGGATGCCACCATCGAACTGGACGGGACGGCCTCTGAGGTCCACGACGTCTGCCTCGAGGATCTGTTCGAGGTGCTGGAGGAAGCCGAGAGTCTGTCGCAAGGGGACGTCGGGTAGGACCGACCCCGTTCGGGTAGCGCCCTTAGGCGGCGCCCCTTGGGTACCGAGCGAGCCTCCGCCCTTCCCTACCGTTCACCTCCGGTCCCATCGAGGTTGTCGGTGACGTCCTGGATGGTGATCCACTCCTCAAACAGGGCCATCCTCGTGGCCTCACCCCTGGAGCTTACCCCCATCTTGTGGTAGGTGTTTGAGAGGTGGCGCTTGACTGTTCCCTCCGCAAGGTGCACCCTCGATGCTATCTGGTGGTTGGAGAGGCCGCGGGCGGCCAACAGCAGTATCTCAAGCTCCCTAACCGAAAGCACGCCATCCGATCCCTCCTGCGCTTCTTCTAGCATCCCCAAGGGCATGCCCACCACCGCGTTCTCGCTCTTAGGGTCAAGGATGGCGGCGCGTACGGCGGCCACCAGGTGCGCGGCCGAGGCACTCTTGACGATGTAGGCGCTCGCCCCGAGGTCCATCAGCTCCCTGACTTCGCGCGGGTCCTCGATCATGGTGACTATCACCACCTTCGGAGCGGGATCGGCGCTCTCGCGCATCCTACGGAGGTTCTCCTTGGCCCTCGGGATGGGCATCTGCACCTGCATCAGGACAACGTCGGGCCTCGTCAGGCGGGCCAGTTCGACGGCCCCCTCGTCGTTGTCCGACTGGCCTACGATCTCTATGCCGCCGTAGTCGGCCAAGACGCTCGCTATGCCCTCCCTGAACATGGTGTGGTCGTCTGCCAGGAGCACCTTGATCGGATCGGCTTCGCTTCTTCCCTGCATACCCCATGTCCCGAGTCGCGCTCCCCGCGCAGGAGAAGCTGATGGCACGAAGACCCTATTTTATCCGAGGGTAATGGTCCCCACAACGAAAAGCCACAAAGAACCACGCCCCACCACCTCGCTCCTGGCGTGGGAGCTTTTGGGAGAAGGGTAGACGGGAGGGCCACGGAGGTGCTAAGTTTGCCGGTATCATCACAACCGGGCCCGTATTCGGGGTGATAGGTGTGAAAAGGGAAAGGAGGATACGGGCCCCGGTTGCATCAATACTTACTCTACCCTCTTGCTTTGGTCAAGGGCATCTGTGCTGGCGCACGCGTAAATGTGCCTAAAGGTGTAGCCACAGCACCTGTTCGATACTTTGCAACTTTCGGGGGAGAAGACAAGGGCAAGGGCAAGAGACGGACCCGCCATTCCCTCGCGGAACAGGGCGTGGTCGCCGGCCAAAAGCACTCTCGTGGGCAGTTTTTCATCATCGTCTTTGGACCCGGTCGGCAACCGTGAAGTTGCTTTCGGTCCTCCGCGCTATCCCTCCCCAGGACCGGGCCGCGCCGCCACCCGCGCACGATTGTGTAACTTGTCATACGCACCCACGAGTCGTTATGCAGCCCATCGTACATACTTCGATACATTTATGGTCCGTCGAAGCCTGCGCGGCTTGCCCGGACTGCCCCGGCGGGCCACAATGCCTGCGTGCCTTTTCGGGCACGCTGGGGAGGGCGGCGTATTTCTCACCCCCTCTCGAGGCTGTCCTCTCCACGACTCGAGCGCGAAAGGAATGGAACGGTGCAAAGAAGCGCGACGGAAGACGCGACGACCACCGCGCCACCCCGAAGCCTACTGTCTGATCGTCGGGGGCGAAGCCGGGCGGACGGACGTGCTGACCCTCGACCTGGAAGACCGAAAAGTGGCACTGGCAGTCTTCGGCTTTGAGGAGGAGGTCCGGACGTTCTCGCGCCGCGGGTACCAGCGGCCGTCGGAGGTGAATCTTGATGCGTACGCTTGAGAAAACGGGGACCGCAACCGCCCCGCCGAACCTCTTCGACGTCGGACGGCTCGAGGAGGCGGGCCTGAGGGTGGCGCAGCGCCGTTACGAGCCGGCGCAGACCATCTTCATGGCGGGCGACCCCGCGGAGAGCCTCTACCTGTTGGTCGAGGGCATGGTCCAAATCTGTAAGTACTACGGCAACTACAGACGGGCAACCGTCGCGCTGCTCAAGGATGGTAGAGGATTCGGCGAGTTCGACCTCTTCGGCAAAGATCGCCAGAGCGCCTCGGCCCGGGCGATGACCGACTGCCGGGTGGCGAGTGTCCGCAAGGGCGACCTGAGGCTCGCGATGGAGCGCCATCCCGGGCTTGCCGTGGAGATGTTCCATGAGTTCTCCGAGAAGTTCCGTTACTCCGAGCAGACGATGGGGATGTTACTGCACCGCGGCGTCGCCACGCGCCTGGCTTCCCTGATACCGGTGCTGGCGGAGAGGTTCGGGGAGCATGGCAGGGACGGCGTCGCGCTTACGATCCCCCTCACGCACGGTGAGGTTGCCGAAATGGTCGCCTGTACCAGGGAAGCCGTCTCCAAGGCTCTGGGAGAGCTCAGGAGCGAGGGGTTTATAGAGCTCGGACAGCGGATGATAACGATCACGGATCGGGCCGGTCTCAGGGAACATGCCGCAAGGATGGGCACCTCGTTCCCGGTCCACATCGAATAAGGGGGTACGGTTTGCGCGTTAGCCCGCCTTACGGATCTTCGACGGCACGAGGTGCGATCCCGCCGGCTGCGTGGAACCCGAAGATAAGTCGGCAGCTAAGATCTATGCTGGAGCAGGGTGATCCCATTTGACCTTCACACCAAACCTTACGTCGCTGTTTCTGCTGGAGATCTTGGTTATCGTGGTTCTGGGCTCGGTTTTCTTGTTTGGCGCAATCTACGTCGTGCGAGAAGGCAGGTCCATCGAACGCGGCAGGGTTTCGGGCAGAGCATCGATGAAGTCGGAAGCTATCGTGTAGTCTGCTCCTCCCACGTGCCGGGAGGCTCGCTTGCCTGCTTCGGCGCGCGCGAAGACGCCCGCGGCCGCTGCCGGGAACGGCTCTAATCCTTTGGAAAGCAGTGCACCGACCAGGCCGGCGAGCACGTCAGTGGTCCCATTCGTGGCGAGCGCACCGGTATCGCCGGGGCCCACCGCGCAGGGACCGCCGGGTGACACGACGATAGGGTTGTCTCCTTCGAGCAATACCACGGACTTGCTGCGATCCGCCAGAGTCCGCGCCGCTGCGAGCCGGTGTCCCTCGACCCTGGCGGGGTCCTCCCCGAGCAGACGCGCCGTCCCGTCAGGGCCGGCCACAATAACCGTATGTCCCGAACGCCCCGCAAGTTCTTCCAGCGCCTCCCCGGTGGCGGACAAGGCGTCGGCCGTGGTGACCAGCGGGAACGCGTCCGCGCGCCTGATCGCTCGCGCGAACGAGACCTCGCCCGGACTATTCCCCATGCCCGGCCCAAGCACGATGGTCTCGGCGGGAGCCCCGTTCCGCATCGCGAGCCGCACCACCGTCTCCGCGCCATCCTCGGTGTGGCATCCGTTCCGATCCTCTTGCAGGCCGTGCACCAGCGCTTCGAGCATGCGTGAGCTTACGACGGTCGCGGTCGAGGTCGGAACCGCCAAGCGAACCCGACCGGCGCCGCCGCGCATCGCTGCCAGTGCCGCCAGGGAAGGAGCGCCGATTGAGTTCCGCGCCCCGCCGGCGACCAGCACGGTCCCTGCCTCAAGCTTCGAGCCACGACGGGATCGGGCCGGGATCGTCTGCATGACTCGTCGGCTCGTAAGCCCGGCGAGGCTGGCACCAGGGTCGCCGGGCGGGATGCCGATGTCCACCGTTCGCACCGAGCCCGCGTGCCTGGCTCCGCGCCCCACGTACAGCCCGATCTTCGGGGCATGGTTTGTCGAAGTAACGGTCGCCTCGACAGCGGGGCCTTCGACCTCTCCGGTGGCCGCATTCACCCCCGACGGCACGTCAGCGGCCACCACCGGGGCCCCCTGAGCGTTGATCGCCGCGATCACTTCATCAAGCGGCTCGCCGACGGCTCCCTCGAATCCCGTTCCGAGCAGCGCGTCTACTATGGCTCCGGAGTCTCGCAACAGCGCGACGTCGAACGTCTGCGGCGCCGGCCCGGGGAGGCGGTCTAGGTTGGTACGCGGCACGCCCTCGAGACCATCCAACGGCAGCGGGGCGTGCACATCCACGACGTACCCCGCCTTCCGCAGGAGCCTGGCGGCGATCAGGCCATCTCCGCCGTTGTTGCCCGGACCCACTACAATGCGAATAGGCCCAGGCTCAGCGACGGCCTCCACCGCGGAAGCCAACCCGGCTCCGGCCTTCTCGGCTAGCTCCAGCTCGAAGATGCCACGCTGCTCCATGGCGAAGCGATCCGCCGCCCGCATCTCGTCAGGACCGTACAGGGGGTCGAGCCATTCGGGCAAGGTCATGAGCCTCTATCCTTGATCGGTTGCGCGGTGTGCGACGGATAGTTTCCAGCAGCGAACATGTCTCTGTAGCCTCCAAGCACCCCGTCCTCCACCGAATGATGTTGTCGTGCGTATGAAGGGCGAAGGCTCGCTGCGCACACGGGCGCGTCCCGTTCCGTACGGCTCTCGGTCCGGAGCCTGCCTTCCAAGTCTGCACCGGTTCATTGCGGCGATGGTAGCACGAGGTTCTCCCTCGGGAAATCGCCGACCACACAGCGTATACTCAACGCTATGAGCGGCCATCTGTCCAAGCGATTGAACGAGATGGACGATCTGCGCGACATGGGCCGGTTCCCTCTGACCGTTCATGCCGGGGCCACCGCCAACGTGCTGCTAACCATCTTGCTGACGTATCTGCTCCGCGGCCGCAGCGAAGGGCCGTTGACGCTGCCGATGTGGGCTGGAGGTGTGATCTGCGCGAACGTCCTGCCGGTTGCTCTGCTTCGCTCGCGCACGGGTGAGAACACCAACTACCCCGAGATCTCGGAGATGGGCTTTTTTGGCGATCAGCACAAGTTCGCGAGCTGGGTCTACGCCGTGGCTTCGGCGAACATGCTCGTGTGGATAGTGCTCTCTTGGAGCCTCTTCTCGCATCGGCGCGACCGGGGGGCGCTCGCCGGGATGCTGATCATCGCTTTCTTGTGCACGTTTTTCCCGGCTTGGATAAGGCTGTTCGGCCGCCGGTAGATAAGGGAAGCTGTGCGCCACATCTGCCAAGGGTTGCCCAACGATTATTCTAGTCACTCATCGAGATTCCCACCCTCGAACGGTGCCTTCGGAATGGATGCCGTCTCTCTACGATGAACATTCGACGGAACCAAGGCACCACCGGGGCGCCGTTGTTTGGGAGGATATCTGAGGCATTCTCCAGTAGCTGGCTGAAAGGCCAGCGGCGCGCGCAGTTCGACGAACGGGTGGTGGGTCTGGCGTCCCGTTATGGGGTGCCGCTCTTGCGGTATTCTCTGGGCGCGAACTTTATCTGGTTCGGAGCGCTGAAGGTCACCAACAGCAGTCCGGTCGGGGAACTGGTGGCTGACACGGTCTACTGGGTGCCGCCCAAGTTCTTTGTGCCTTTCCTAGGATGGTGGGAGATCGCTGTGGGACTCGGGCTCATAAGTGGCCGCGCGCCGAGGACGACGCTGCTGTTTTTCTTGATGCAGATGGCCGGTACCTTCCTCGTGTTCGTGGAGAAGCCGGATGTGGCTTTCCAGGGGCGCAATCCGCTGCTCCTTACGACCGAGGGTGAGTTCGTAGTCAAGAACCTGATCTTGATCTCGGCGGGAATAGTGATTGCAAGCACCCTCCAAAGCGGCGATGAGTAGATAATCTGATAGCCGCCGTGTTTACCACGATGTGCCTGTCTGGTGCTGGCACTCTGAACGTCGGTTAGGTGGTCGTCTTTTCCGCTGGGATGCACCGACCGCATCTCTACTCAAACTACTGGGATGGTTGGATGCGAATACTATGTTCCCTAACCGGATTTGGCATTGAAGAGGCTCGACTGCGGTGGCTGGCTCGGCTTCGTTTCGCAGGCGTGAAAGCGTCTGCGGACACGTTAGGACCCTGTTCTCGAATCCCACCTTCTGTCGATCGCGTCCGCTCCGATATCCCAGATGGAGATGAGTGTGGCGTGCGGGGCGGTGAGTGCGGAGATGAGTACTATGTAGATCCCCAAGAGTTGCTGAGGTTCCTGCAGGCCGGAGACGAGGGTCAGGACGATCATCAACGCGAGGCTAAGGAGCGTGAGGGGAAGGGCCTTCGCGTGGTATCCGACAAGAGTGGAGACGAGCCTCCTCTCGCGACGGCTGCCGGGTTCTTCTAGCAGCTCGCTCACCCGGAGCACGTGCCTCCAAGCGTGCCAGAAGACGAAGTAGGCACCGACCGCGGTAATGGCGGATACCAGAGAATACAGAGCGATCAGTAGCAGGATCTCCACCGCCCCGCGGAGTGCGGAGCGTGCGCACCGTCGGACGAGGTCGGAAAAAATTACCGACGCTTCCACGATAACGGAGAGGACGAGGCCAGCGACGGCCAGGGTCGCAAGCCGCTCCACGTTCCAGGCCGGAGCCTCTCCGAAGACCGACACGATGCCGGCGAAGGCGGACAAGCACTGTTCGGGATGGAAGGCCACAGGTGCCGATATCACCAACGCCCCCCTTGCCGCCGCCGCGATGAAGAAAGGGGCCAGGCCCTCCTCTTCTCTGCGGTGTGCTGCGTCGGCGCTCCCCCAGTGCCAGGCCGTCAGGGCGAGGAAGAGAGCCAGTGCGAGCGTGGCATCCACCATCCACAACTCGAAAACGACAGCGGCTGCGCCCAGATAGAAAAGCACGAAGCCGAGCGCGTCGCCCGTGGACCTTCGCCCCGTCAACTTCGATGCGACGAGGTGGTCGCAGGCGCCATGGGGTAGTCCGAAGAGGAGCAGTCCAAGCGTCCACGGCAAGAACCAGAGGCCCGAGAGGCTCGAGTCGAAGATCACGGCGCAGACGGTTGCCGTGGCGGCTGAGATCCACGGCACGAGGTCGTATGAGAGACGTGAAGGATACGTTACTTTTGCCACGCTCATCGGCGTTCCTCGGCACCGAGCATGGAAGCTTTCACCCGTCGCGCCGCCGCTGCGACGAACGGTGTCTTATCTAGGGCGGCGACCACCGCCAGGTCGTCGCACAGGGAACTGTCGCCTGACAGGAACCGAACTAGCGCGCCGGTCGGAACACGCCCGAACATCCGCAGGAAGCTCTCGCGGGCGTGCGCGGGCGAGTCTTCCAGCGCGTCCAGGAAGACCGCGTCGAGAAGTCCGTATTTGCGTGGGATCGGCCTCCGCCACGTATGCTCCCCTCGCATCAGGGATCCGGCTAGAGTCTCGCTCTGGCGGAGGATATGGACGAAGGCATAGCCACTCGAGGGGCGGGTCGCGCCCCCGGCCGCCCCGATCATGATGTGCCGCTCGTCCGACATGCGCGGCAATTTCCTCGTCGTCATCGGGATGCATCCGCTCTCCCGAGACTCCACGGTGTACGCGCCCGCCCCCAGCTTTTTGAGGTAGTTCTCGACGCGTCTCTCGTGCTCGTCGTACGCTATCCCGTCTCCGGAGAACGCCGTACTCTCCACCAAAGCCCGGTGGGCAGAGAAGGGGAGGACGTAGACAAAGGATAGTTCGGGCGAGTCCCCGGCGCCGAAATCCATGAGGGTGACGGTATCGGGATCGAAGGCGGCCTCGGACGACTCGACCACGAGGCCCGCAAAGGATTGAAGAAGGCTTATCTCACCCGAACCGCGCGTAGCTTCCATGTTCTCCGCTGAGGGTCTTCCGTCGAAGACGAGGTCCACGTCGTAGTCTCCGAAGTCCGCGGCTACTCGCCGGATCTCCCCCCGCAGCCCGGTGGGAGTGACGGATTCCACACTGCATCCGAGGTGCAGGCGCACGTTCGGATGACGCCGGAGTCTGTCATGCATTCTCTCGTAGAACTCCGGCGCGTGGACGTGGAGGTACGGACGCTCCGGCAGGGAGCACACAACCTCCGCGTTCCCGGAGACGATCCTCCACCGATCCCAGGACGCGCTAACGAGGCCGGAAAGCCGCTTCGGCACGGGACCCCAGCTGCACCAGCGTTGCTCTTGGGAGAAGTCTGTCCGGCGGTCGAAGAGGTGGATCCGGCCCAGAAACCCCGCGTCGGCGAGGAAATAGGCGAGGCTAGCGCCCGAGCAGCCGGCCCCGAGTATCGCTATGTCCATGCTCCCACCTCCTTCAGCGCCTTGCGGTCGGGATCTCCCGGCCGCCCAATGATCTTAACCGAAGGGGACTGTAGCCAGTCTTACAGCGGCACACACGAAGCGATCCTATATTGAAATGACAAACCTATACATAGGAGAACAGGCGATAGGCAATGAGCGAGAAAGCTAGGAGTTCAAAGCTCGACGGCTCGACCTCGATTGCGAAAGTCGTGGTGTCCACGGAGTAGGGCGAGCCGATACAGCAGTTGACGCAAGCGGTCCGCGACAACGTCGTCAGGAGCGTGGAGAGGATGACGGGCCTGAGGGTTGCGCAGGTCGACGTGACTATCTCGGACATCTACTTCCCGAACGAGGAGCAAGACCGTGAAAAATCCAGCGCATCGCCGGAAAATTTACCGGACGCCGTCGGGGGATACGTCTACGACGCATCTCGAGCACGGGCGAAAGCTAGGAGAGGAGAAGCATGAGTACGGTATGGCTTAGCATTGGGACAGTGGGAATGGCGCTGGGAACGGTCGCCTTCATTCTGATGGGGCTGAGAGCGCCACAGGGGAGCAGATATTTCTTCGTGATCACCGCTAGCATCACCCTGATCGCCTTCATCTCCTACCTCGTTATGACGACGGGCCAAGGGTCCACGATACTGACCACTGCGGACGGCGAAACCAGGGAGTTCTACTGGGCGCGTTATATAGACTGGCTGCTCACGACGCCCCTGTTGCTGCTCGACCTCGCGCTGCTGGCGCTGATCAGGCCGGGGCAAAGCGCCGGCCTGATCTCAGGCATTATCGGCCTCGACGTGCTAATGATACTCACGGGGCTCGGCGCCGGGTTCTCAACCAACGCCTTCCTCCAAGTGGTACTGTTCCTGATCAGCACGGCCGCGCTCGTCGCAGTCCTTTACCTGGTCGTCACGAGGCTGCTGCAAGCGGCCCGCGGAAGGTCTCCCGCCGTCGCCCGGGTCTTCAACACCCTCGCGGGTCTGACGGTTGTTCTCTGGGCGTTCTATCCGGTCGTGTTCCTGCTGGGGAGTGAGGGCTTCGGAGCGGTTGGCATCACCACGGAGATCTTCGTCTTCATGGTTCTTGACCTGCTAGCGAAGGTCGGCTTCGGCTTCCTTCTCCTGACCAGCCGCGACGCCCTCTCGGACCTCACCGGCGGGAAGATGCAGGCTTCAAGGGTTAGTTGATCCACTGAAATTCGCGTAGATATCGGGCCTCGGCCTATACGTCATTCCCGCCTGCGCGGGAATGACGCATAGGAGGGCATCGGCGTGCACGCAGCCAGAACGTGCTCCTCTTCAAGCGGACTCGGTATGAAGTAGAGGAGGTCCTACAGCACTTTTCGTATTGGTCGAACGGGAGGTGGCACACGCATAGCCAACCCTTCCCCCGAGCCGTCTTCGGAAAGGACACCTGATGCCAAGCCGTGCGGAAAGGTCCATCCTTTCTGCACGGCGATTTAGGTGTGCCTGCAGCCCGAAGTCGGTCCCATTTATACGTACTCGGTATGAATACGTGTGACGGTAAGGCAGCGGGGGGCCGGATGGCGGAGAGTGAGGTTAGGGACTATCTCGCATTCTTCCCACTATATGTCCTCACCTCCTGTTAGCACGGGGCGAACGCCGCGTAAGGCTCCCGTCAGCTCTTTTGCGCTCAATGTGCTTTCCTTCAGGTAGACCGTAAACTCGTCGAGAATTTCGTACGGGTCCCTTACGAAGCTTGCTGTGCCAACCTGGACCGCCGTCGCGCCCGCGAGCATGAACTCGGCCACATCCGTTCCACTCGTTACCCCCCCACTCCCTACCACAGGTACCCTGACCACGCCTGATACGTCGTATACGGCGCGGAGCGCGACGGGCTTTATTGCGGGGCCGGAGAGGCCGCCCTTTACGAGCACCTTGCGCATGCGGGCGTCGACTGTGAGCGCCGGGAGGGTGTTTATGACGGTGAGCGCGTCGGCGCCGGCCGCCTCGGCGGCGCGGGCGTTCTCGACGACACCTCCGTTCGTGAGCTTGGCCAGGATGGGTTTGTCTGAAACCGCGGCGCGGCAGGCCGCTACCACTTCTTCGACGGAGGCGGGTCCCGCGCAGAAGGCCAGGCCCCCGCACTCCACGTTGGGGCACGAGAGGTTCAGCTCGACGGCACAGATGCGTTCGTCGTCGGCGAGACGCTCGCAGAGGGAAGCGAACTCGGCGACGGTGTCGCCGGCCACGGAGATGAAGATGGGGACCCCGAGGTCGAACGCGTCGAGGTCCCGCAAGAAGACCTCGACGCCGGGGTTCTGGAGGCCGATCGAGTTGACCATCCCGGCGGGCGTCTCGGCGACGCGGGGCGGCGGATTGCCGGCCCTTGCCACTGGGGTCGCCGTCTTCGGCAGCATCGCCCCGTAGACGCCTTCGACCTCTCCGAGAGCTTCTCTGGAGAGTGTTCCCGAGGCCGGGATCAGGGGCGTCCGCAGCATGAGCCCGCACAGTTCGACCGCTAGGTCGACACCGGTTTTCTGCTCGCGCACTACCACGCCAGAACCTCCGCCCGGAAGACGGGTCCTTCGATGCAGGACCTGATATAGCCGCCTCCGCGCACGGGGACCACACACCCGTTGCACGAGCCGTTCCCGCACCCCATCCTCTCCTCCACGGAGAGCTGGCAGAGACTGTTCTCCCCTGCCGCGAGCTTGACCGCGGCCAGCATGGGGTTTGGCCCGCAGGAGTAGACCGCCCCATAGTCCTCGAGGGTATCTATGGGATCGAGCACGGTCCCGTGAGTCCCTTCTGAGCCGTCCATCGTCGCCACCTCTGCTCCTTGGAACTCACGGGCGACGACCGCCGACTTTGCGTCGGCGAACCCGAGAAAAACGTCGTGGGGAACGCCCGCGGCGTCCAGCCGGCGGCCCAGAATCTTGAGCGGCGCGACGCCTATGCCGCCTCCGAGAAGGGCTGCCCGCCCCAGCCCTGGCTCGATACGGAAGCCTTTTCCGAGAGGGGCTGTCACCTCTATGGTCGGTGCGAGATCCAGGAGCGCAGTACCACGGCCCCGCACCTCGAAGAGGAGGCTCGCCATTTCGCCGTCGTAGTCGTAGAAGGAGAAGGGGCGGGCGAGGAAGGGGTCGAGGGTCTCGGGGTAACCGGCGGCCCGCGCCATAACGAACTGCCCCGGCTCTACGGGTCCATCGGACCAGCGGTAGCGGAGCAGGGTGTAGGAGCCAAGCTCCTCTCGCTCTTCGACCTTTACTTTGTAGAATTTCATGCTCTCGCCGCGTAGAGGCCCTGGAGCGAGTTCACGCGTCTGGTTCCGCCACGGACCCTTGCCTCTATGCCCTGAACGGCTGCCGCGGCCCCTGCTAGGGTGGTGATACATGGGACGCCGTGCATGAGGGCCCGGCGCCGGATCAGGTACCCGTCGGTGCGCGGCCCGCGACCCCAAGGGGTGTTTACGATCAGGTCTACACCACCAGCCTCTATGAGGCCTAACACATCCTCGCCGAGCTCCCCTATCTTGGGCACGATCATAACCGGCAGCCCGTTGTTCTTGAGAACCTCAGCCGTTCCCTCGCTAGCGGAGATCTCGAACCCTAGGTCGGCGAATGCCCTGGCTATGAGCACGACGGCCCGCTTCTCCCTGTTGGAGACGGAGATGTAGACGCGGCCGGAGACGGGAAGCTCCTGCCCAGCCGCCGTTAGCGCCTTCGCAAAGGCGCCGCCGAATGTGCGGTCAATCCCCATCGCCTCCCCCGTAGAGCGCATCTCGGGCCCTAGCAGAGGATCCACGTCAGCGAACCTGTCGAACGGGAAGACTGGCGCCTTGACGGAGAAGTGCCCGTTGGTGGAAGCCCGTAGCCTCATGTCCTCGAGCTTCTCACCAAGGAGAACTCGGGTCGCTATCTTGGCCAGCGGCACACCCGTCGCTTTGGAGATGAAGGGCACGGTACGCGAGGCGCGGGGGTTGCACTCGATCACGAGCACGTCGTCGCCCCTCACGACGAACTGCACGTTCATAAGCCCGACGACTCCTACGGAGAGCGCCAGCCGTCTCGTGTAGTCTTCGATCCTCCGCAACAACTCCCGGTGGATCGTGATCGGGGGCGTCACGCAGGATGAGTCGCCTGAATGAACGCCGGCCTCCTCGACGTGCTCCATTATCCCTCCGACGTAAACGTCCTTCCCGTCGGAGACGGCATCCACGTCGACCTCGGTGTAGTCCTCCATAAACTTGTCGATAAGGGTCGGGTGCCCAGGGCCCGCGCTCACGCTGGTCCTGATGTAGAGGTCGAGGTCATCGTCGTTGTAGACGATCTCCATCCTGCGCCCGCCGAGGACGTAAGAGGGCCGCACGACGACCGGGTAGCCGAGCTCGCGCGCCACCTCTCTCCCCTCCTCGGCCTTCGATGCCGTCCCGAACCTTGGGTGTGGGATGCCAAGCTCCGCGACGAGCCGTCCGAACCTGGAGCGGTCTTCGGCGAGGTCTATGGCGTCGGGGGAGGTGCCGAGGATCCGTGCTCCCGCCGCCTCTAGCTCGTGCGCTAGCTTCAGGGGGCTCTGGCCGCCGAACTGCAGGATGACGCCTTCAGGCTCTTCGCGCCTTATGACCTCGAGCACGTGCTCCGCTGTGAGCGGCTCGAAGTACAGGCGTGTAGAGGTATCGTAGTCGGTCGAGACGGTCTCAGGGTTGGAGTTGACCATTACCGCGT
>JACCSM010000596.1 GCA_013698525.1 Rubrobacteraceae bacterium | reverse complement strand
AGCCTCGCGGAGCTGAGGGTAGAGTTGCGCAAAGCCAAAGAGCGCTTGAGACACAAGAGAGACGTCATCCTCGGTTGCATAAGGCAGCCAGGATTCGAGGTTTAGGTGTCTGTGCTGAGATCAGTAGTGCTCTGGCACGGAATTACGGTGACGTATATTGGGATCATGCTGCCTCGGCCATAGACGGATGCTGCCCTTGGATTTTTGCGAGCACGGCGTCGAGGTCGGCACGAGTGAACTTCCATTCGAAGGGTCGGGCGATCCTCTCGTAATGGTCCTGGAAGTCGAGCAACCGGGCCTCCACCTCGACGAGGTCGGCGAAGTCGTTGGGGGTGAGCACCTTGCGCTGCACGATGGAGAAGTAGGTCTCGATCTGGTTGAGCCAGGAAGCATGCACCGGAAGATGGACGAGCACCAGGTTGGACCAAGCCCCCTGCAGCCGGTCGATGGAGGCCCGTCCGCGGTGGCTACTGCCGTTGTCCACGATCCAAAACACTCGCTCGGCGGAAGCGTAGGGCTCCGTGCCCATGACCTGCCCGACCAGACGGCCGAACGGCTCGATCCCGGTGGAGGGCTCGCAACGACCGAACAGCTTGGTGCGGTGGACGTCCCAGGCGGCCAAGTAGGCCAGTGCTCCGCCGCGTCCGTACTCGTGCTCGATACGCATCGCTCGCCCGCGAGGAGCCGGCGGTGCGGTTGCGTGCTTGCGCACGCGTGCTTGGATGGAGGTCTTCTCGTCGGCGCAGACGACGAAGTCGCGTCGGCCGAGCGGTTCGCCATCGAGACGCCGCCGGTGATAGAGGTCGAGCACCCGGCCGGCCTTCCGCGCGAAGTCCGGATCGCGGGGGAAGGTCCAACTGCGGTACTGCCAGGGACGGATGGCGTCGGCCGAGAGCCACCGCCAGATGGTGGTGTCCGAGATCGAGGCGACGATACCCTGCTCGATGGCGGCTCGGGCGAGATCCGGGGCGTGCCAGCGGGCCAGCGGCACGCCGTTGGCGGCGGGCAACTCGCACGCCAGTGCTTTGATCGCCACGACCACCTCCGGGGGGAAAGACCGGGGGCCGCCCGGTTCGTGGTCGCTCTTGGAGCCCGACCAGGCGTTGCTCGTGGAACCGCTTGCGCCACTTGGAGACGATCTGGCGGGGAGTGCCCAGCCGGGCGGCGATCTCGTCGTTGGCCATCCCCTCGGCGGCCAGCAGCACGATCTTGGCTCGTGTCACGTCGCGGTACGCCGAGGTATAGCGCCGGACGCTCGCTTGGAGCCGATCGCGCTCGTCTTTGGTCAGTTCGATGTGGTAAGGGCTGGTTCTCGGCATGGCTCGCTCCTTCCTCGGGGGCAAGCATGACACCGATCCCCGAAGAGCGCCAAGTCCGGATACGTCACCGTAATTATGTTGAAGCCTACTAAGGTCGCTCTCGTCACTAGAGCATCGCGGCGTAAATAACCCATCGGTTTAGACCTTGAGTGGTCGGCCCTTGTAGGTCCACTTGAACGGTTTGGCCATTGTTCGGTTGAAGTACTCGATGAACTCAACGATCCGCTTGTGCAACTCTTCCACCGAGTTGAAGCTCCCTCGCTTTAGCAGCCGACGCACCAGGATGGAAAACCACTACTCCACCTGGTCGAGCCACGAAGTGTGTTTTGGCGTGTAGACAAAGCGTATCCGGTGAGTTGGGTTTTGCAGAAAAGTGCGCCGCAAGGCCATCGCTTTCATGCGCCCCAGATTGCCCTTCCCATCCAACTCCACCTCGATTGAGCATTCTTTAGCCACCAGCTTTACCAGCGCCTGTGACTGGTGGATGTTTAGCTGGTCAACCACGAAGATCCACTCCCCCTCAGGGTCGGTGGCGATGGTCTTCTCGATGTGGGCGGCGAAGTCTTCATTGGTGCGGGTCGGCCCTATGGAGGGGGCTATGATCTTGCCCGTAGCCACCTCGAAGTTGGCGATCAAACACCTGGTGCCGTGGCGCTTGTACTCGTGCTCCTGACGCTCGATCAGCCCGGGACGCATCGGAAGCGGAGGGTGAACTCGCTCCAATGCCTGTATCCCACTCTTCTCGTCTGTGCTCACCAGATGCGCTCCCTCCTCATACAGGCGTAAGGCATCAGCGTAGTGCTCGCAAACTCTTTTGAGCTCAGCGTCAAAGACCTCCGGCTCTTTCTCCCGCTCGTTGTTCATCCAGTAGCGCATGCGGTGGGGCTTTAGGTCCGCCTCCTTTTAAAAATCTGCCCACGCTGCGAGGGGAAATGTCCTCCACTATGCCTCGCGTTTTATGACCTCATCGGCGAGTTCGGGCGTACTCCAGTGAGTAACCGGCCTGCCCGACCCTTGCGGCTCTTCACAGGCCACAGCCACTATCTGGCAAACCTGCTCGGGCGTGAAAGTCGGGGGCGCTCCGCTACGCGGTCGGTCGGCCAAGACCTCCTCGATTGATCGGCGCAACTCCTTTTTGTCCACCTCTTCGAGCGCACCCAGATGCTCTGCTGCTTTAGCATCTAGCCACACCCCGCGCCACAGGCGCGCCGTCTCCCTATTGATCCTCAGTTCTCTTGCAATCTGCTCGTTGTTGTAACCCTCCGCGGCGGCAAGGATGATGCGAGCGCGGCGGGCAAGCCTCTGGGTAGAGGTAGAGCGCCGCGCTAAATGCTCAAGCATCTTCTTTTGGCCTTCGGTGAGGATGATTGGTTGGGGCTGTGGTCCTGCCATAGCGGTTTTTCGTCCCTTCGCGTCATTGGTAGAGTAGCCATCACCCATTCTCAGAGATCAAGTATAACCGGCGTCTAACTTCCACCGCAATGCTCTAGGACGGTGGCGTTCTAGCGGCCCACTTGTGCTACGTTTGTGCAAACGCCGCTCGGGCCCAGATCAGCGCAGGGTTTGTCGGTGGTGACCACGGCAACGTCTCATTGGTCCGACAGGCCAGGGATCTGGCCGTTGCGGAAGGCGTCGACGAACAACCGGTGGTCGTCGCGGACGATCTCGGAGTAGCGCGTGCCGAAGTCCACCATCTCCTCTACGAACTCATCCTCGTTGTCGCTGAGTGCCTCGATGATCTCATCCTCGGTCTGGAAGCCCACGATGGTCGGGTCTGAGTCCTTGTCCGCGACACAGTGAACCTTGGCCGTCGCCCGACCGAGGTAGTCGAGCACCGGCGACATCTGCTCGGGCTCGGTGAGATCCGACCAATCGAGGTCCTCGACGTAGGGTGAGAGCTCGGTGACGACGAAGCCGACACCGTCTATCTCAGTGTAGCCGAGCCAGGGGTCGGCGTGGGCCTGCAACGCGCGCTGCGAGACCGCCGTGCGGTGCCCGTTGTGCTTGAAGTAGCGCTTGATGCGCTCGTCATCCACGATCCGGCTCGGGGCCGCGACGT
>JACCSM010000574.1 GCA_013698525.1 Rubrobacteraceae bacterium | reverse complement strand
GGCCATTGACATCGACTCGAAGGCCAGCAAGCTAGTGGATCTATCGTCGTTAGAGGTCGAAGGACTTCCGATCGATATCTCACCAGCTTCTCGACAACAGAGCACAGCCGTCTGAGCATACGAGATTAGATCCAATCTGACACCCATCGGTCAGAAGCTACAGCGGAAGAGGCCCGCGCTGCCTGCGAAACCTTGCTACGTCACCGGGGAGTTCGCGTGCGGCTTCTCACAGCGCTTCTCGCCAGGCCATTATCGTAAGGACGAGCACTGGGAGGAGCACAAACGCCACCACCGCGGCCACCACGAGATCTCCATCGCGCCACGTGGTCACGAAGAGAGCCGCCACCACGGTGGCGCACAGGGAGACGGCCAGGGCGAACAGGAAGGCCGCGCTCACAAAATCCTCCTGAAGAATACGGCCGCCACCACGCTGAAGAGGAAGAACGCGAGCGCCGCCGATCTGGACAGTGCCCGATGCTCGTCGAGCACCGCCACGATATAATAGTAGGCGCAACCCAGCGCCGTAACGATCGCGACTGCCAGGAGGATGAAATCCTGTGTTCTGACGCCCACGCCTCCTCCTTTTCAGCATCTCAGCACGCTATGCCCTTCGGGCTTCGCTTGTGAGCACTTCAGCTTGTCAGCTGGTGAGCATTTCAGCAAGTCAGCATTTCTAGTTCCAGCAGATCAAACGACTGCCTTCACATCCTCGCGCATGAACTCATCCAGCACAGAGAGCGCCATTCTAGCCTGCCGTTGCCTGCGCTCGGGTTTGCTCAGGCGCTTGCCGTTCTCTCTTTTCGGTACCGCTGGGACGAGGCCCCAGTTGGAGTTTATGGGCTGGAGGGTGCCCTCCTTGGTCGTGATGTAGTGGGCTAAAGCGCCCATCATCGTGCCGCGGGGTATGGTCGTTGGTTTCTTGCCCTTCGCGAGCCTGGCCGCGTTCGTGCCCGCGATGTGGCCCATAGCTGTGCTCTCGACGTAGCCCTCCACACCGGTGAGCTGGCCGGCGAAGAAGAGAGGCTTGCCATGATCGTCTCGTACCCGCATAGTTGCTTCGAGCATGTGGTTGGATGGAAGGTAAGTGTTACGGTGCATGACCCCCATGCGGGCGAAATCGGCGCTTTCGAGGCCCGGAATAGTCCGGAATACGCGCCTCTGTTCACCCCACTTCAGGCGCGTCTGGAAGCCGACGATGTTGTAGAGATGGCCCTCGGCGTCATCCTGCCTGAGTTGCACGACGGCGTAGGGTATCTCACCAGTGTGCGGGTCGGGGAGACCGACGGGTTTCATGGGTCCGAAGCGGAGGGTGTCCTCTCCGCGGCGGGCGATGGTCTCGACGGGGAGGCAGCCCTCGAAGTACAGGTCCTCCTCGAAGTCCTTTATTGGGCTTAGCTCGGCGGCCGCCAGGTCCTCTACGAAGGCATAGTACTGTTCTTCGTTCATCGGGCAGTTCAGGTAGGCCGCCTCACCCTTGCCGTAGCGGGAGGCGAGGTAGATGATCGAGTCGTCCAAGGAGTCGCGGTGGATGATGGGGGACGCGGCATCGTAGAAGTACAGTGTCTCGCCGGAGAGGGCTTCTACCTTCTCCACGAGTGCGTCGGAGGTGAGGGGGCCGGTGGCGATCACGGTCGGACCGTCGGGGATGTCTGTGGCCTCCTTACGTACGACCTCGATGTTGGGGTGGCCGTGGACCGTTTCGGTGACGGCGCGCGGGAAGTCCTCGCGGGCGACCCCGAGGGCACCGCCTGCTGGGACCAGGTTGGCTTCGGCGCAGCGTAGGATCACGGACCCAAGACGCCGCAACTCTTCCTTGAGCAACCCCGAGGCCGTCTCCAAAGCGAGGTTTCCGAGCGAGTTCGAGCACACGAGCTCCGCGAAGTGCTCCGTACGGTGGGCAGGAGTCTCTTTGAGAGGCCGCATCTCCCACAATTCGACCGAGCAGCCGAGTTCTGCGGCCTGCCAGGCCGCCTCGCTCCCGGCGAGCCCGGCACCGATGATGGTTACGTTCGGTATCAAAGAAGATCCTC
>JACCSM010000541.1 GCA_013698525.1 Rubrobacteraceae bacterium | reverse complement strand
CATCGTCGAGGTGGCCTCCGAGTTCACGGCCCTAAAGCGGCAGGGAGCCCGCTTCGCAGGCCTCTGCCCCTACCCCGACCACCAGGAAAAGACCCCTTCCTTCAGCGTCGACCCGGAGAAGAACCTCTACCACTGTTTCGGGTGCAAAATGGGCGGGGACGCCATCAAGCTCGTCATGGACCTCAAGTCTCTGGAGTTCTCAGATGCGGTCTCCTACCTCGCCGACCGCTCCGGCGTGGAGCTGCAGTTCGAGGGCGGGGGAGATCCCGACGCCGCAAGGGAACGTACCCTCCGTCGACGTCAGATCCACAGGGCCCTCGCCGCCGCCACCGTCTACTACAACAAGTACCTCCTAAGGTCCGAAACCCCGGAAGCAGAGAACGCCCGCCGCTACCTGAAAGACCGCCGCATTCAGCTTTCTACTATAGAAGAATTTCGTTTGGGGTACGCGCCGCCGCGGGGTATTTCGGGATTTGTGGGTGCGGCTGGGAGGTTGGATCTCGGCACGGGGGTCCTCGATGCGGCCGGGCTTCTTTCGCCGCGGGGTGGGGAGCGTTTTGCTGGCAGGATCACCTTCCCCATCTCGGACCGGCGGGGTAGGATCGTGGGCTTTGGGGCGAGGGCGCTCGGGGATGCCCAACCCAAGTACCTCAACTCTCCCGAGACGGAGATCTTCAACAAGCGGGACCTGCTCTACGGCTTCCCGCAAGTCTCAGAGGCTATCCGTAAGGAGCGCGCAGCGCTGGTCGTCGAGGGCTACACGGACGTGCTGATGCTCTACCAGTCGGGCATCCAGAACGCCGTCGCCACGTTGGGCACAGCGACGACCCCTGGCCACCTGCGTATGCTCAGCGGCTACGCGGATAGGATCTACGTCCTCTTCGACCCGGACGCGGCGGGGGAGAGGGCGATAGAGCGGGCGGCCGCGACGGCGGCCGATTTGAAGCTGGATCTCCGGGTCCTACGTCTACCCGAAGACCCTGCGGACTGGCTCCTGGAGCATTCACCCGAGGAGTTTGCAGGGAAGTTGAAGGATGCAGTGCCCGTGCTCGAGTACGGCATCAGGCGCATCGTCGCCCGTATTAGGGGAGCGGATGCCACACAGCGCTCCAGGGCCGTTCCCGAGGTAAAGAGCATGATCCAGGAGATCAAAGACCCTGTCCTCTACCGCGAGGCCCTGCGTCTGGCCACGGAATCCCTGGGTGTTGGTCCAGAGGTCCTGCAGACGGCGAAGCAGCCTTCCAGCTCATCCTCGCGGGCCGGTGGCCAGGCCGACCCGCAAACGGAGGCCGGCGGCGCCGTGCTCACCCTCATTCTTGCCAGGCCCGACCTCACAGCCCCCCTCCTCGACGAGGGCATAGAGATCCCGAGTCTCCCAGAGCCCTTGACGCTGCATACCGAGGATTTTCATGACGAAACCCACGCCCGGATCTTCACCCTATTGAGAGAACACGCGGGCAGAGATCTCGACGCCGTGCTCTCGGATGAGAGGGCCAGGCCGCTGATGGACCAGATCGGTGCCCTCGCTTCTCAGGGGGAGAGGCTCTACCCGTCAGGGACCTCCGTACGCGAAGCCTGGTTGCGGCTGGCGATCCTGAGCCGCGAACAGAGCAAGCGTGAAACGCAGGATTATGACCGGAAGGATATGCTGCAGTCGGAGATCCAACATCTCAAACAGGCCTTGCGCTCTTCCGCAGCCGGACCTTGAAGCAGCGAGCCCAGAACCGTATAATCCACTCTTGTAACATTCCCCTGTAGCTCAATTGGCAGAGCATTCGGCTGTTAACCGAAGGGTTGCTGGTTCGAGTCCAGCCGGGGGAGCTAGGCGGTACCGTCCGGGTTTTCCGCCAAGGGCCCATAGCTCAGTTGGTTAGAGCATCCGACTCATAATCGGACGGTCCCAGGTTCGAGTCCTGGTGGGCCCACGAATCCACACAGCCCGTAAGCACCCACCCAATAGTTAGAACCCGCAACATATTTCCACATACCCAACATGTTGGGGTCAGCTTCGCACACGACCGACATGTTACGCCAGGGGTACGGCACTTCCCCGGAGAGAAACCTTCTACGAACCACCAAAACACATATTCTAAATAGGGGTCCTACTCCCTGGGGTAGGGGGATAAAACCACGTTTACGCACGAAACGCGGTCTCTCGGGGCCATTCTCGGCCGCCCAGATTGCGGTTTTTCCGTGCATATGCAAGAATTTCGCTGTTGTGGGTCAAAGTGGAGCGTAGTGGGAGGACACGGCGCTGGCTCTTTTAGGCGAGTACGAGCACACGCTGGACGAGAAGGGGCGCATGACCCTCCCTTCTCGTCTCCGCTCCTATTTCGAGGGTGGGATCGTCGTGACCAAGGGGATAGACAGGTGTCTGTTCGCCTTTCCGCCTGAGGAGTGGGCGGCGTTCAAGGCCAACATAAAGTCCAACGCTGACCTCTCGGCCAGGGGACGCCAGCTTTCGCGAATGTTCTTCTCCATGGCGTTTGAGGCTACGCTCGACAGGCAGGGTCGGGTTTTGATCCCCACCAAGCTTGCCAGATACGCAGGCTTGCAGCGTGAGGTGACCATCACGGGCGTGGACGACAGGTTGGAGATCTGGGACACGGAGGAATGGGACCGCTACGTCTCGGGTGCTGACGATTCGTTCTCCGAGATCGTCGAGGAGTTTGCAGGAAGGAATCTCGGCGGGTGATGGTGGCCGGACACCGTCCCGTGATGCTAGAGAGATCCGTGGCCGCCCTCGGGCTGGCCCCCGAGGACTCTGTCGTCGACGCCACGTTCGGCGGTGGCGGCCACTCCAGGCTCATACTCGCCGGGCTCGGGCCCGCCGGTAGCCTCGTCGGCATCGACCGCGACCCCGAGGCGGCAGGGCGGGTATCGGATCTCATGGAAGACCCGCGCTTCGAGTTCGTCTCGGGCGCCTACGACAGGGCGTTGTGGGCGATGGTCGAGGAGGGTAGAACGGCGGATGCGATCCTCTTCGACCTCGGGCTCTCAAGCTTCCAGGTCGACGAGCCAGGACGTGGGTTCTCCTACGTCAGGGAGGGACCGCTGGACATGCGGATGGACCCACGCTCGGGGGCGACGGCAGCGGACTTTTTGAACACCGCCGAGGTCGGGGAGTTGGCAAGGGTGCTCACGGAGTACGGAGACGTGCCGCGCGGTGAGGCAGGGCGTGTGGCGCGGGAGGTCGCAAGGAGGAGGCCGCTCGCGGTTACGACGGATCTCTACGAGGCCGTGCGGGCGGCCGTTGGATGGAAAGAGAAGGGCGGCAACCCGGCAAACAGGATCTTCCAGGCCGTGCGGGTCAGGGTAAACGACGAGCTGGGGAGCTTCGGCAGGGCCCTTGAGGCCGCGGAACGGCTTCTCGCGCCGGGCGGGAGGCTTGTGGTCATTACATTCCACTCGGGGGAAGATCGCCTCGTAAAGCGATTCATCTCGGGGCGGGAGGGGCGATGCGTCTGTCCGCCTGAGCTACCGGTGTGCGTTTGTGGCGCGAGGCCCATATTCCGGCGAGGCGAGGTCCTGACCCCGTCGGCACGTGAGGTAGAGGAGAACCCGCGCAGCGCCTCGGCCAGGCTGCGGGCGGCGATACGGACGGCCGAGCCTCCGGCGGATGGTACCTGATGGCCGCGTCGCAGCGCAGGTACAGGGCCACGCTCCCTACGGAACCGGCGTGGCCCCTACAAGAGCGCGCCCCGGAACGCCCGCGGGATCGCTCCATCGAGCAGAAGGCCGCGGGCCGGCGACGCCGATTTGCGATGCTCGTCGTTGTGCCCGTGCTGTTGATGCTGGGGAGCGTCTATCTGTACACGGTCGCCGCGGGGCTCGACACAAGGGCCGCCGATCTCGAAGTCAGGCTTGACAGGGCCAGAGAAGAAGGGGAGAGACTCGAGGTCAGGGTCGCGGAACTGTCTGGTGCCGGAAGGATCCGGACCCTCGCGGCGGAGAAGCTCGGTATGCACGAGCCAAAGAGCACGACCTTGAAGGTCTACGGAGCCAAAGCGGAGGATGGGAAAAACAATGGGGAACCGCAGAAAGGGGGACGACCGCGGCAGCGTTGATCGGCCAAGGCCTCGCAACGCAAGGGTTCGTCGCGGCACGAAAACCCCCCCTCGCACAAAAAACAAAGGCCGCAAGGCAACTGGCGGCAAAGTCATACCGCTACCCAGGAATAGGCGGACCGGTGGCGCCACGCCTGGCCCCACGAAGATGTCCCGCTCGTCGAACAGCGACAAAGCGAAGACCACCGTCGGCCACAGGAGGCTGTGGATGGTGGCAGCGGTGTTCGCGATGACAGGGCTTCTACTCGGTGGGAGGGCCGTGCACATAAGCCTCACGGAGGACGAGAGTTACAGGGCCTTCGCCGACGAACAGGTCGGGGGAGCGACGCCGGTCATGGCGCCGACCCGCGGCAGCATCGTGAGTGCCGACGGAAGGGAGCTCGCGACCAGCCTCGAGATCGCGCGGGTGATCGCAACGCCGTACCAGATCGAAGACCCCAGGGCGACGGCCAGAGAGCTGGCCGTCGTGCTCGGCAAAGAGGTGGATACGACCGAGAAGGAGATAAGGACCTCGCTCACCAGGCGTGATGCGGAAGGCCAGCTTACGGGATACAGCGTCGTCGCCACAGGCGTAAAGCCGGAGACGGCGGCGAAGGTGCAGGCAAAGGGTATGGCGGGCATCACCACGTCCCCCGATACCACGAGGGTCTATCCGGACGGGACCATCGCCAGCCAACTCCTCGGACACCAGGGAGACTACGGCAAGCCTTTCGGCGGGGTCGAGGCCAGTTACGATGACACTTTGAAGCGCGGCCGGGACGTAGACCTGACGGTAGACTCAGCGGTGCAGCAGGAGCTGCAAAAAGCCCTGGGGAAGGCTGTCGAGAAGAGCAAGGCGAAGGGCGCCGTCGGCGTGGTCATGCGAGTCGACGACGGGTCCATAGTCGCGCTCGCCAACACCCCAGACTACGACAACAACGAGTTCGGGGATGTCCCCGCCGAAGACCAGCGAGATCGAGTCCTTACCGACCCGTACGAGCCAGGCTCCACTTTCAAGGCCTTCACCGTCGCCTCGGCCCTCGAGGACGGCGCCCTCACCCCGTCGAGTGAGTTCGTCGTCCCGGATCACATGACCGTGGCCGGCCACGTCATCAACGACTCCAAGCCGCACGAGACCGAGATAATGACCCCCGGTGACGTACTCGAACACTCGAGCAACGTCGGGGCGACGAAAGTCGCCAAGGAGCTCGGCGGGAAAGAGCTCTACGACTACATTCGCGCCTTCGGCTTCGGCGAACCAACCGGCGTAGACGTGTGGGGCGAGGACCCGGGGCTCATCCCCGCCTACAGGGACTGGAGTGGGGTCTCGATAGGCAACATACCTTTCGGACAGGGCTTTACGGTAACGCCTCTGCAGCTCGTCTCCGGCTATGCCACGCTCGTCAACGGCGGACGAAGGGTAACGCCGCACGTGACAGAACAGGAGACCCCCCAGAGACAGGGCCCCAGGGTGATAAGCAGTAAGACCTCGGCTATAGTACGCGGGATGTTGCAGGGCGTCGTCGACGACGGGTCGGGCCACTTCGCCCAAATCTCCGGTTACAGCGTGGCCGGCAAGACGGGGACCTCTCAGAAAGTGGACCCGAAAACAGGAACCTACGGTGACCAGTACGTGGCCTCCTTTATTGGGTTCGCCCCGGCCTCCGACCCTGAGTACGTGATGCTGGTGGCCGTCGACGAACCAAAGACCTCCTACTGGGGAGAGCTTGTCGCGGTACCGGCTTTCCACCATGTCATGACCTTTACGCTGGGCTACTTCAACGTCCCGCCCGACCGTAGGGGCTTCGAGGCAGAGGAGCCCCTCTGGTGAGGCCGGCTACCCTTTCAGAGGCCGTGCGGGCTATGGGCGCGGAGCTCCAGTCCCCGCATGTAAATCCCCTCGTCAGCGGGGCGGCGACCGATTCCCGTAAGGTGCGCGAAGGGGACCTGTTCTTCGCCCTGCACGGTAGGACGGACGGTACGGACTTCGCCCCCGAAGCGCACCTTCGCGGCGCGGTCGCGACGGTTGCCACCCGTCGGCTCGACGTGCCGACCCTCATCGTGGCCGATCCTCTACAGGCGCTGCAGAAGCTCGCGCGATGGTCGCTTCTCCGCCCAGACGCGCCTACGCCTACCGTCGTCGGCATCACGGGCACTGTGGGCAAGACAACGACCAAGGACGCCCTTGCGACCATTCTCAGGCACGCCGGGAAGCGTGTCTCAGCAACGGCGGGAAACCTGAACAACGAGATCGGCCTTCCTCTTACCATCCTCTCCGCCGACCCCCGCACAGAGGTCCTGGTCCTCGAGATGGGCGCCACCCACGCAGGGGACATACAGTATCTGTGTGCCATCGCCCCGCCCGAGATCGGTGTCCTCACAGCCATCTCGCCGGTCCATCTTGACTCTTTCGGGTCGCTCGAAGATCTTGCAGCCGCCAAGGGCGAGCTCGCCGTCTCCCTCCCCGAGTCTGGAACGTTGGTCGCGCCCGCGGGCGCGCCGGAGACGGCGACCGGGTCAGGCCGGAAACTAGAGCAGCGCATCACCTTCGCCCGCGCCGGCGGAGCAGATCTCGTAGCGTCAGGGATCGAAGGCAGGGACGAAGGCCTCCGCTTCGTCGCCAACATCGCCGGCGAGTCGGCCGAGGTCCGCTCTCCGGTCTTCGGGACGCACCTGGTGGAGCCGCTCCTGGCCGCCCTCGGCGGCGCGCTCGCCCTCGGCCTCGGCCTGGAACAGGCCGCCCGTGGTCTCTCCCGCCTGCGGCGGACGGGCCTTCGGGGCGACGTTTACAGGCTCAGGGAAGATATAACCGTCTACGACGACTCCTACAACGCATCCCCGGCCGCCGTCGCCGCCGTACTCAGGTACGGTGCGGATCAGGCAAGAACACAACGTAGACGGCTCGTGGTCGTGCTCGGCGGAATGTTCGAGCTGGGGGCCTGCGCCCGCGCGTACCACAGGGAGGCGGGGGAACTGGCGGAAAGAGTCGGCGTCGACCTGCTCGTCTGCGTCGGCGACGAGGCCCGCTGGTACGCCGAGACCTTCCCGGGCAGGACCCTCTTCTACCAGGACGCAGCGAGCGCCGCCGATGCCCTGCGGGAAGAGCTGCGGGGCGGAGACTACCTGATCGTCAAGGGTTCACGTGGGGTCGGGCTCGAGACTCTGACCCGCAAGTTGAGGGAGAGTCTAGCTCTTGTTTAGCGTTGTACTCGCGGCGGCGGTAGCGTTTCTTGTAACGGTGTTGCTCGGCTCGAAGTTCATCGAGTTTTTGCAGTCGCGGAAGTTCGGGCAGTTCGTGCGCGAAGAAGGACCTCAGACGCACCTGATCAAAGCTGGCACCCCGACCATGGGTGGGATCGTGATGCTGACGGGCCTTCTGGGTGCGCTCGTTGTGGTGGCGCGGCCCAACGTGGCCACGCTGACGACGCTCTTGCTCGTCGCCGTCGTGGCGGGCATAGGCCTATACGACGACTGGCAGAAGATCTCTAGAAAGCGCCCTGAGGGATTGAGCGCCCGCTACAAGTTCCTTCTTTTGACCCTTGCAGTGGTTCTGGCGGACGTACTCGCCGTGCGCTACGTAGGCGTCACCCAGGCGGTGCTAGTGCCCTACTTCGACCGCAGCCTGGTCTTGGGGCCCGGCGTGGTGGGGATCGCGCTCTTCAGCTTGTTCTTGTTGCTGGTGATCGCGGGCACGACCAACGCCGTCAACCTGACGGACGGCCTCGACGGGCTCGCTGCGGGGGCGGCGGCCATAGCCCTGCTCGCCTACACGGCCATCGCGTTCCTCGAGCGCCAGTACGACGTCGCCGTGATCTGCGGCGCGATGGTGGGGGCGATCGTCGGGTTCCTCTGGTACAACTCCCACCCGGCCGACATCTTTATGGGGGATACAGGCTCACTAGCGATAGGGGGCGTCCTCGCCGCAGCGGCGGTGCTCACCAAGACAGAGCTCCTCCTGCCCATTGTGGGCGGGCTGTTCGTTCTCGAGGCTCTCTCCGTCATGGTCCAGGTCTTCATCTTCAAGCTCACGGGACGAAGGGTGTTCAAGATGGCCCCGATTCACCACCATTTCGAGTTTCTGGGCTGGGATGAGAACAAGGTGGTCGTCCGATTCTGGATCGCCCAGGCCGCTTTCTCCTCCGTGGGGTTCTTCCTCTACTACATCTTCCTCTACAACGCGGTAGGGTGAACCCGTGAGGACCCTGGTATACGGGCTCGGAGAGTCGGGCGCCGCGGCCACGCGGGCGCTCGCGGAACGCGGTGAGAAGGTCGTAGTAGCCGACGACCGAGACGACGAACGCCTGCGCTCCATCCTGAAGGACCTAGGAGTACAGGGACACCTGAGAGCGGGACCGGAGGTACTGGACTGCGCCGACCGCGTCGTTGCCAGCCCTGGAGTGCGGCCGGAGCATCCCGTGCTGCGGGCCGCCGAGGAGCGGGGTTTGCCCATCATCTCCGAGGTCGCACTGGGCCTGGAGCTGATCGGGTCTGGCGTGCGCGTGGCGGCTGTAACGGGTACCAACGGAAAGACCACCGTCGTCGACATGCTACGCCGTATGCTCGAGGTTTCCAGCGTGCCCCACGTGGTCGCCGGCAACTCGTGGAGGGATCTGACCGGGTGCGCCGCGGAGGCGCGTGGTGCTGGGCTCCTCGTCCTGGAGGTCTCTTCTTTCCAGCTCCACTATCTCGAGAGCCCCGGCTTCGAGGTCGCGGCGCTCTTGAACGTCAGACCAGACCACCTCAACTGGCACGAATCGTTCGAGGAGTATGTTGACGACAAGCTCCGCATCTTCGATGGACAGCGGGCAGGGGACCTCGCCCTCGTAAGCTCCCGGGACCCGGTAGGTCGTTCCGCTCTCGAGGGCCTCGAGGCAGAAACCATCATCGTTGGAGAAAGGGACACCGCCGTCAGGGAGGATCGTCTGCTCCTTCGCGGCTCTCGCCTGGCTGACGTTGCCGACTTGCACTTCGCAGGGACGCACAACTACGAGAACGCGCTCTTCGCCGCCGCCGCCGCACAGAGGTTCGGTGCGGAGCTTGGGAACATCAAGGAGGCATTGTTCGGATACGAGTCCGGGCCGCATCGCATGCGGGTCGCAGCAGAGGTCGCGGGCGTGACTTACGTGGATGATTCCAAGGCCACCAACCCGGCGGCGGTCGTGGCGGCCCTCGACAGCCTCGACGTGCCCGTAGTTCTCATCCTCGGCGGTTCGGAGAAGTACACGGACTTCTCGGAGTTACTGCCGGCCCTTGGAACGTGCTCCGCTGTCGTGTGCCAGGGTGAGGCCGGTCCACGCATCGCCGCGTACCTCGAAGATGAGGGCTGGCAAGATTTGGTCCACAGGGCCACCGACCTCGAGAAGGCCGTCGATAGGGCAGGAGATCTCGCCGGACCGGGTGACGTCGTCCTGCTCTCGCCAGGGTGCGCGAGCTTCGACCAGTTCCCAGGATACGCCGAGAGGGGAGACGCGTTCATCAGGTTCGCCAGGCAAGTGGCCGGACATCGTGGGGCCGTCGGGCGATGAGCAGTCTGAGGGCGAACCTGTTCCTCGTGGCGCTCGGCCTCTCCCTGCTCGGGCTCGTCATGGTCTATTCAGCA
>JACCSM010000531.1 GCA_013698525.1 Rubrobacteraceae bacterium | reverse complement strand
AGCAGAAGGCCTGGACGAGCCACGGAGACGCCGTCTTCTCCGTCCCTGAAGGCTTCGAGGTCACGGCCGAGACACCCTCGGTCCCTATCATCGCCTTCGAGAACCCCTCTGAGGGGCGCTACGGGGTCCAGTTCCATCCCGAGGTCAGGCACACGGAGTATGGGATGGAGATCCTCAAGAACTTCCTCTACGAGGCGTGCGGCTGCAAGCCCGAGTGGACGCCGGTCAACATCATTACCGACGCGGTCGAGAGGATAAGGGAGCAGGTAGGTGAGGCGAGGGCCATCTGCGGGCTCTCCGGCGGGGTCGACTCGGCCACCGCCGCGATGCTCGTCCACAGGGCCATCGGCGACAGCCTTACGTGCGTCTTCGTCGACCACGGCCTCCTGAGGCACAACGAGGCCGAGCAGGTCGTCGAGGCGTTCGGCGAGAACTCGGACGTACCGCTCGTCCACGTAGAAGCTGCGGGACGTTTCCTGGACAAGCTCGCGGACGTCACCGACCCCGAGGCGAAGCGCAAGATCATCGGCGAGGAGTTCATCCGCACCTTCGAGGAGGAGGCGGGCAAGCTCGAGGACGCGAAATTCCTCGTGCAGGGCACGCTCTACTCCGACGTCATAGAGAGCGGGACCCGCGACGCCGCCAGGATAAAGAGCCACCATAATGTGGGCGGCCTGCCGGAAGTGATGGACCTTGACCTCGTCGAGCCTCTGAGGAATCTCTTCAAGGATGAGGTGCGCGTCGTTGCGGCGGAGCTCGGGATGCCAGAGAGGCTCGTCTGGAGGCAGCCGTTCCCCGGACCCGGACTTGCTATCAGGGTCATAGGGGACGTCACGGCAGAGCGGCTCGAGATCCTTCGCAAGGCCGACGCCGTGTTGCAGGATGAGATCCGCTCCGCAGGTCTCTACCGCGAGCTTTGGCAGAGCTTCGCCGTACTGCCAGCGATCCACTCAGTCGGGGTCATGGGCGACGCCAGAACCTACGCCTACCCCGTCGTGATCCGGGCCGTCACCTCGGACGACGCGATGACCGCTGACTGGGCCCGCCTGCCATACGACCTGCTCGAACGAACGAGCAACCGCATTATCAACGAGGTCTCCGGCGTCAATAGGGTCGCGCTAGATATCACGAGCAAGCCCCCCGGCACCATAGAGTGGGAATAAAGTAGCATTTCAGCCAGTCAGCACTTCAGCTTGTCATACAGAATCCGCTCGAAGAGGTCCGCGTTCGGGCTGCGGGTAAACGGCGGCTCTCCCTTATACGTCAGTCCCGCGCAAGCGGGAATCCACTACCACGAGGAGCAAATGGAGTAAGAGTCGCGTGGGCGATGGCTGGCTCCATCGTGGCGTTGGCATTCACCCGGACTTGGTATCAGCATTCCCGTGCGCAAGTGCCCTGGCTGAGGTGCTGACAAGCCGCCCTACGGGCGGCGTGCTGAAATGCTGACTAGCCGTTTAACTTAGATTTAGCGCGGAGTTTACATAACTGCAACTATACCTCTAGGGTTATGCCCTATCATCTCGCCCCGGAAGTCGAGTGAGATGATCCAGGATTTTTCGGTCGAGGATCTGGCACTCGTGGCGTTGAGTCGTGATGGAGCGAAAGGAGCGTAAGTATTGAGCAGGATCGCGCATTCTAGGCTGTTGACCGTAGTATCCGTTCTGGCGCTGGCGTTTATTCTGGCCGCGTGTGGTAGCAGCTCAGGTGGCGGTGACCAGGGCGGTGGTGGCGGGGAACAGGTGTCGGGTGAGATTGTGATCGAGGGTTCGAGCACGGTGCAGCCGATCACCCAGGCGGCGGCGGAGCTGTTCGCGGAGGAGAACCCGGAGGCACGCATCGAGGTCGGCGGCGCGGGAACTAGCGACGGCTTCGAGGCCTTCTGCCAGGGCGACACCCAGATCTCCGACGCATCCAGGCCGATAGACGTGGCCGAGGAGGTGCCCGTGTGCGAGGAGAACGGGGTCGAGTTCATCGAGATCCCCGTCGCATTCGACGGCATATCGGTCGTCGTCAACAAGCAGAACGACTGGGCTACCGACGTCACGAGCGAGGAGCTCAAGACGATGTGGGAGCCGGCCGCGGAGGGTAAGATCACGCGCTGGAGCCAGGTCCGCTCCGACTGGCCTGACAGGGAGCTCAGCCTGTATGGTCCAGGCACCGAGTCGGGCACCTACGAGTTCTTCAACGAGTTCATCGTGGGGAATGAGGAGGAGGTCAACCGCTCCGACTACGAGGCCAGCGAGGATGACAACGTGCTCGTGCAGGGCGTCTCAGGAGACGAGAACGCGCTCGGCTATTTCGGCTACTCCTACTACGTAAACAACCGCGACACGCTCAAGCTCCTCTCTCTTGACGGCGTCAAGCCCACCGAGGACAGCATTCGCTCCGGCGAGTACCTGCTCTCCCGTCCGCTGTTCATCTACGTGAGCACCGATGCGCTCAAGAACAACAAGGCCGTCGAGCCTTTTGTGGACTTCTACGTCTCCGAGCAGAACCTCGACCGTCTCGTGGAGGCCGCGAAGTACGTGACGCTTACCAGCAGCCTGGAGCAGGAGTCGCGGGCCCAGTACGAGGACCGCACTACCGGCACCGTGTTCAACGCGGAAGGCGAGCCAAAGGGTGGTGACCTGGAGGCAGCGCTCAAGCAGGCGCAGTAACCGTTTGTGCCTGGACGGGTCTGCTTGTAACATGCGGGGGCCGGCACGGGAGCTGGCCCCCAACTTTCTGGTCACGAGGTTTCGGAGGGTTTTCGGTGGCGATTGAAGCGGGAGGTACGAGGTCAGGGGCGGACGCCTGGAAGCGCAACAGCCGCACGAGGGAGGCCAGGGAGCGCGTCATAAAGCTCTTGCTCACAGCCTGCGCGTACCTGTCCATCTTCACGACGGTCGGTATCGTCGTCGTCCTCTTCGAGGAGACCGTCCGGTTCTTCCTCGACGTCTCCATCGTGGAGTTCCTCACCTCGACGCGCTGGGTGCCGGACCAGGGCGACTTCGGCGTTCTGCCGCTGGTCTACGGCACGTTGATGGCGACTTTCATAGCCATAGCCGTCGCGCTCCCGGTGGGGTTGCTCACGGCCATCTACCTAAGCGAATATGCTCCGAAGTCCCTGCGGCGCTGGCTAAAGCCGGCCCTGGAGATCCTCGCCGGCGTGCCCACCGTCGTGTATGGGTACTTCGCCCTGACC
>JACCSM010000528.1 GCA_013698525.1 Rubrobacteraceae bacterium | reverse complement strand
AGGCGCTGTACGCCCTGGTAGAGCAGAGATCCCGCCAGGGGACTCGGTCTGTCCGGAACGGCGACTATCACACCGTAGAGGTGCGGCGCGCCAGGGTCGCCGACCGCGCCGACGGCGTCGATGGCGTCAGGGCGGTCCTGGCCGATGGCGAAGACGTGCACGCGCGGACCTTCCGCAAGACTCCGGGTCTCCCGCAAGCTCTTCCAGAGCGCCGTAGTCTTCGTGAACCCGGCTTCCAGTGCGGCCCTGTAGAGCCCTGACCAGACGTCGCCGGCCACCCTACGGGCGAGTGGACTCTCGTAGTCCACGAGGATGCCTACCGTGGTTTCCGACACGCCCAGGATGTTAGCAGAGCGGGGGCTACCCTTCCCCCACCTCGCGCTTCTGTAAGCGGCGCAGGAAGACGTCTATCTCCTTTACGGTCTGGAGGTCCCCGTTCTCCTTGGCTACCTCTTTGCCCTTCAGGAAGACGCTTTTGGCTTCGGTGTCTTCGTGGAGCTCGTAGTGGGCGCGGCCGAGCATCCTGTAGGCGACAGAGTAATCCGGTTTGTTCTCGACCGCGCGCTGAAGGTGGTCGTGGGCCTCCCCGTAGCGTCCCTCTTTGAAGAGCTCGTTGCCGAGCGAGTAGAGGACCATCGGGTTTGTCGGGTCCCTCTGGAGCAACTTGCGGAACATGTCCGAACGTGGTGCGTTCATGGGTTCTTTTTAGCACGCGGGAGAGGGATCTGTTAGATTCGGCCACCGTACGTTCCAGATGCCTGGAAAGGCGGTCATGGACATAGAGCCACTCCTGGGGGAGCTCGCCGAGGGCTCAGCGCTCGAACCTTTTCGGGCGCTGATAGAACCCATAAGAGAGCACGACAGGACGCGCGGCAGCGACCTGGTGCTGACCCTGAAGACGTACTTCGCGGCCGGCGGCAACACGAGTGAGGCCGCGGATCGTCTGTTCCTGCACCGCAACAGCATGCTCTACCGCCTGGAGCGCATACAGAAGCTGGTCGGTTTAGACTTGAAGGACGACAGGGTAGCACTTGCGCTACAACTGGGATTGCTGGCTACAGAGAGGAGAGCGAGATGCAACTGAGCACCCGTAACCGACTGCCAGGCACCATCACCGAGGTCGTGAAGGGCGAGGCGGCGGCCAAAGTAACCCTCCAGGTCGGGGACAATCACCTGGTGGCCCTCATCACCCGCGAGAGCGCGGACGAGCTCGGCCTCGAACCGGGCAAGCAGGCTACCGCCCTCGTCAAGGCGACGGACGTCATGATCCTGACCGAAGGCGGAGACGTGGCCTGATCGCCGCTGCGAGGCTGGACCCGCTACGTTCCGTTCGTCCTGGCGGTCAGGTATCTGACCGCCAGGATCACGACGAAAGCGAAGCCGAGGACGAGCACGGAGAGCGCTACCGCCGCATCTATGTCGCTCTGGAACTCGGCGAAGATCGCCAGCGGGATGGTCTGGGTGATGCCCCTGAAGCTGCCGGCGAAGATGACGGTGGCCCCGAACTCGCCAAGCGCCCGAGCCCACGCCGTAAGCGCCCCTGCGACGAGCGCGGGGAGGGCCAGGGGCACCGTAACCTTGAAGAACACAGCGGACCGGCTCGCCCCGTCCACAAGAGCTGCCTCCTCTACCGTCCGGTCTACCGCGCCGAAACCCGTCGCAGCCTGCCTGACGTAGAAGGGGGCTGCAACGAAGATCTCGGCCATCACGACCGCGGCGGTGGTGAAGCTAAGCGTCACGCCGAAGACGTCCAGGTATCTACCTACCAGGCCGAGTCTCCCGAATGCCAGCAGCAGCGCGATACCGGCCGCGCTCGGCGGTAGCACGACGGGGATGTCTATCAGGGTGTTGACGACACGGCTCCCCCTGAAGTCCACCCTGGCCAGGACGTAGGCCGCTGGCGTCCCAACCAAGAGCAGGACCGCCATCGTCATGGCCGTTGTCCTGACGCTCAAGAGCAGGGCGTCTACCGCAACGGGAGAGGCCATAGCGCGCCAGGAGTCCTCGCTTACAGTCCAGACCATGAGGCTCAGCAACGGCAGGCTTACGAAGCCGGCCAGCAGCGCGAGGGCCACCACGGCGAGGCCGGAAGCAAGCGTGTCGCTCCACGGGAAAGTCCTGGGAGGGAGGACTTCTTTGCTACGCTCCTTCAAGCTGCGGGCTCGAAGTTCCACTTCTCGAGCACACGCTGTCCCTCTTTGCTCGTCACCAGTTCGACCCACTTCTTCGCAAGCTCGGGGCTCTTCGCATCCTCGAGGGCGGCTATAGGGTAGGTCGCGATGATGTTGAGGTCGGGTGGGATCGGGACGACCTTCACTTTGTCTCTTATGTCAATGGTGTAGTCGCTCGCGTAGCCGAAAGTGGCGTCAGCATCCCCGACGACGACCCGGCTGACAGAGGCCCTCACGTCCGACTCCCTGGAGACCACGTTCGAGAGGACGTCCTTCTCGAAGCTGGCTCCGTATTCGGCGTTGGCCTTGTCCAGTATCTGTAGGGCGTAATCTGCGGCGGGCACGTCTTTCTGCGCAAGCACGAGCTTCACGTCCGGCTTGGCAACATCCCGAAACTCCTTTATGCCCGCGGGGTTGTCCTTGGGGACCATGATGATCTCGCGGTTCTTGACGAAGACCTTCGGATCACCGGCCACGAGTCCGTCCTTGACGGCTGTGTTCATCTCCTCCATGGCGGCGGAGGCGAAGACATCGGCGGGAGCGCCCTGCCGGATCTGGGTGAGCAGAGTCGAGCTGGACTCGAAGCTCTGCTTCACCGTCACGCCCTCGTTCTGCTTCTCGAAGGTCTTCCCAAGCTCCCCGAACGCGTCGATCAAAGACGAAGCGGCGAGTATGGTCAGCGTCCCTCTTTGCTTCTCACCCCCACCGCCGGACCCGCTATTACTCGAACCCTGTCCACAGCCCGTTAGCCCGGCCAACGCGATCAATGACATCGAGGCCCCCAGAAGGCACAGATGGACCTGACGATTCATGCTCTTGGCCTCTGTAGAATCGGACTCACAGCCTGCCCATGCTAGTGGAAGGCTATCGCCCGGTCTTTATGCAATGTGCACGAAATCCGAAAGCAGTTTCCGGAAGGGTTGCCCTTC
>JACCSM010000518.1 GCA_013698525.1 Rubrobacteraceae bacterium | reverse complement strand
TCCGCTATACTTTCTCCGCCATGTTGGGGATTTTTCTCGTGCTGTTCGGCTATATTCTCGGCTCCGTGCCGACCGGGTACCTGGTCGGGCGGGCCCTCGGCGTGGACGTTCGGAAGGTAGGCAGCGGGAACATAGGTACGGCGAACGTGCTGCGGGCAGCAGGGAAGTGGGCTGCCGTACTCACGCTCGCAGGCGACATGCTCAAGGGTCTTCTTCCTGTGGTGGTCGCCAGGCTCGCCGTAGAGAACGAGTGGCTCATCGCCGCCGTCGCTTTCGCCGCGGTGATCGGGCACTGCTGGCCCGTCTTCCTGCGCTTCAAGGGCGGGAAGGCAGTGGCGACGGGCGCCGGTACGACCATAGGCCTCGCGCCTCTGATCGGGCTCTGCCTCTTCGCGTTCTGGTGGGCTGTCGTGCTCCTGAGCCGCTACACTTCGCTCGGCGCGATAGCCGTCATGATCGTAAGCCCCGTGGTGTTCTGGCTCTCCGGCCAGCCGCTCCCTTACTTGCTCTACACCATAATCGGGGGGACGCTCGTCCTGTGGCGGCACAGGGAGAACGCAAGGGCCCTACTGAAGGGCACAGAGAGGAAGGTAGGCCAGCGGACGGAGGGGGGGAGCTAGTTGCTCAGAGAGGCCTACAGCGGCAAGAAGATACTGCTTACCGGGGGGACGGGCTTCCTCGGGACGGCGCTGGTCGAGAAGATCCTGCGCTCCCTCCCCGACCTCGGGTGCCTCTACCTCCTCATCAGGCCCTCCCGCGGTAAGGGCGCAGCAGAGAGGTTCGAGAGGGACGTGCTCGGCGCTACAGCCTTCCGCGGCCTGCGCGAGAGACTGGGCGACGACTTCGAGGACCGCGTCTCGACGAAGGTCCGCGTCCTCGAAGGCGATGTACACGCGCCTTCGCTGGGGCTGGGTGAGCAGGATCTCGCCGAGCTCGCGCGCGAAGTGGACGTCGTGATCCACTCCGCCGCTTCGGTTATTTTCGACGCGCCGCTCGACGCTGCGGTCGAGTCGAACGTCCGCGGGACTCTGGGGCTTCTGAAGCTCGCGCGCACCTGGGAGAAGCGGCCGCTGTTCATGCACATCTCGACGGCTTACGTGGCTGGAACCAGCAAAAAGGACGCACCGGAAGCGCCGCCAGGCGCGTACTCGCCGAACGGGACGACCCTCGACGCGCGCGAGGAGGTCCTCGGCCTCGAGGCTGTCGTGGCCGAGGTGGATGAGGCTTCGCAGGAGCGGTCGCTGCTGAGGCGCTTCGAGACCGAGGCGCGGCGAGAGCTCGGGATGGTCGGTGAGGAGGAGGAGGTCGCAGAGAGGGTAGACCAGCTGAGGCGGGCCTGGATGCGCGAGCGGCTCGTCGAGCGGGGGACGCAGCGGGCGCGGGAGCTCGGGTGGAACGACGTCTACACCTTCACCAAGTCCCTCGCTGAGCGGATGGTGGTCGCAGAACGGGGTGAGACGCCGCTCGTCATACTGAGGCCCGCCATCATAGAGAGCAGCCACAGAGAACCCTACCCGGGTTGGATCCAGGGCACGAGGATGGCCGACCCCATAATCATGGCGTTCGCGAAGGGCATCCTGCGCGAGTTTCCAGGCAACCCGAAAAGCTACGTCGACATAGTCCCCGTCGACCACGTCGTGAACGCGATCCTCGCCGCCGGAGTGCGCCGCCCAGAAGAGTCCGAGGTCTTCCAGGTCGCCTCGGGAGAACGCAACCCGATCCGCTACCGCGACCTCTACGATATCGTTCGCGACTACTTTATAGAGAACCCCCTGCGGGATTCGGGCGGGCGTCCGATCCAGGTGCCAGAATGGTCCTTCCCCGGTCGCAGGCGGGTCGAGGGACAGCTCAAGATAGAGCTTGCCAGCCTCAAGGTCGCAGGCATACTCGCCGCACGGATGCCTGAAGGCCACATGGCCTCGGATGCGCGGCAGCGGATCGCACGCGCCGAGAAGCGCGCCAAAATGAGTCTCTACTACAGCCGTATCTACGGTGCCTACGCGACCATGACCTCGACGTTTGCGAGCTCAAGCACCATGGCTCTCTACACGGCCCTGCCGGTGGAGGACCGCGAGGAGTTCCCGTTCGACATCGCCGAGGTCGACTGGCGGGCGTGGATGCAGGGGGCGCACCTGCCGGCGCTCACGACCCGCCCGAGCCGCAAGAAGCGTAAGAAGTCGACCGAGGAGAAGCCTGGCGAGGTCGCGGCGATCTTCGACGTTGACGGCACCCTCGTCGGCTCCAACGTAGTCTCATACTTCGCGTGGCTGAGGATGAGGGAACTTCCTGCAGCCGTGCGCCCACTCTGGCTCGCCGGGTTCCTGATCAAGATCCCTTACTACTGGGGACTGGATAAGATCAGCCGCGCCCACTTCAACCGCGCCTTCTACAAGAACTACGCGGGCTGGAAACCCTCCCGTGCCAGACACCTCGGACAGGAGAGCTTCGCCGGCTTCACCCTGGATCGCATCTTTCCCGACGCGTTGCAGCAGCTCAGAGACCACAAGGCCTCTGGCCACCGCGTCGTCCTGCTCTCCGGCGCGCTGGACTTCCTCCTCGAGCCGATGAAGGACCTCGCCGATGACGTGCTCTGCTCCACCCTGGCCCAGGAGAACGGCACCTACACGGGAGAACTGACGGGAGCCCCCGTGGCCGGCGACGCCCGCGCCAGGATGCTCGCCTCCTTCGCCAGGCGCCGCGGCCTCGACCTCTCCCGCTCCTACGCTTACGCCGATTCGATCTCAGACCTCCC
>JACCSM010000505.1 GCA_013698525.1 Rubrobacteraceae bacterium | reverse complement strand
GCGCGGAAGGGGGAGCGTGAGATCTACGTGCCCGAGGAGGAAGGCTTCCTTGCAGTCCCGGTCTACGACCGTTATCTCCTCGGCACAAGCGCGACCTTCGAAGGCCCCGCGGTCGTCGAGGAACGTGAGTCTACGGTCGTCATCGGCCCGGAGAGCCGGGCCGAGATCGACGCTGCGCGTAACCTGGTCGTGAGGTGGTCGGAGTGAGCGGTTCGCGGCTCGACCCGATCCTGCTCGAGGTACTCTGGAACCGTCTCGTCTCGGTCGTCGAGGAGCAGGCGCGGGCCCTGATGCGCACCTCGTTCACGAGCGTGGTGCGCGAGGCCGGCGACCTCTCAGCAGGCCTCTTCGACCGCAGGGGCCGCATGGTAGCCCAGGCCGTAACGGGCACGCCAGGCCACGTGAACGCGATGGCGACCTCGGTCCACCACTTCCTGCGCGAGATCCCCGCCGAAACCCTCCAAGAGGGCGACGCCATGATCACCAACCACCCGTGGCAGACCTCGGGCCACCTCAACGACTTCACCGTGATCAGCCCGATCTTCCGCGACGGGGATATCGTCGCGTACTTCGGCAATTGCTGCCACGCCCTCGACGTTGGGGGACGCGGTCTCGGGGCGGACGCGCGCCAGGTCTACGAGGAAGGACTCTTCGTTCCCGTGACCCGTCTGTTCGTCCGCGGCGAGCCGAACGAGGAGCTCTTCCGTCTCGTCCGCGCCAACGTGAGGGCGCCCTTCGAGGTGGTCGGCGACCTGTACGCCCAGGCGGGGAGCAACGACGTAGGCGGCGAGCGGCTCGTCGAGATGATCGAGGAGTTCGACCTTGAGGACATCGAGTCGCTCTCGGATGAGATCTGCACCCGCTCCGAGCGCGCCATGCGGGAGGCCATAGAAGCGTTGCCTGACGGTGTCTACGAGAACGAGGCGTACACGGATGGGTTCGACGAGCCGATCCGGCTGGCCGTCTCGATCCGGGTCGATGGCGACGAGATGCACGTCGACTACGCGGGCTCCTCGCCGCAGAGCGAGCGGGGCATCAACGTCGTCCTCAACTACACCGCGGCGTACACGACCTTCGGGATAAAGTGCGCTATCAGCCCGGAGGTCCCGAACAACGACGGCAGTTTCCAGCCCATTCACGTCACAGCACCCGAAGGCAGCATCCTGAACGCCGTTCATCCTGCGCCGGTCGGTGCAAGGCACATCGTCGGACACTTCCTGCCGGGCGTGATCCACGGCGCCCTGGCACATGCTATACCCGACAAAGTATTGGCCCAGGGCGCGGACAGCCTGTGGAACACCCAGATCACAGGTCAGCGCGAAAGCGGCGAGCATTTCACGTACGTGTTCTTCTCAGGCGGCGGCATGGGCGCGCGCCCGACAGGAGACGGTCTCTCGGCGACGGCCTTCCCGAGCGGCATCCGCGGCGTGCCCGCCGAGGTGATAGAGAGCATCTCCCCCGTCCTCATGCACAGGCGCGAGTTCCGCCCAGACTCCGAGGGACCAGGCCGCCACAGGGGCGGCTTCGGCCAGGAGATGGAGATAGGAGTTCGCAGCAACTCTCCCTGGGTCCTCTCCGCCATGTACGACCGTACCCGTTGCCCGGCCCAGGGCATACTGGGAGGCTCTCCGGGAGGAGCGGGAGCGGTGAGCACAACAGACGGCAGAGAGCTTCACCCCAAACGCCAGCAGCGCATAGAGGCCGGGGAAAGAGTCGTCCTCAGCCTCCCTGGAGGGGGCGGGTACGGAGATCCTCTGGGGCGAGATCCCGCCCAGGTCGCCGCCGATGCCGAGAACAGCCTGGTCTCGGTGGAGCGCGCCCGCCAGGTCTACGGCGTCGTGCTGAAGGAAGGACCAGGATCTTACGCTCCGGACAGAGAAGCGACCGACCTTCTACGAACTAGCTCCACGACTCAGGAGAAGAGCGGGCGTGGCGGCCCCGATCCATGCGGCGGGCCATAGCAGTCTCTATACTTACCAATCAGGGAAAAGGACGAACAGGAGGTAGCTAGCATGGATTCGCCGGAGCACGCGGCTGGACAGACGGTACCGCCTGTAGAGGAGTCGGTCCTGAGGCGGGCCATCGTCGGCGCCTCGGTAGGCAACCTTGTGGAGTGGTTCGACTTCGCGGTCTACGGTTACCTCGCCGTGACGCTCGGCGCCATATTCTTCCCTTCCGAGAACCCCACAATCTCGCTGCTCTCATCCTTCGCTGTCTTCGGCGTAGCCTTCTTCGCGCGTCCCCTCGGGGGCTTCGTCTTCGGGCCGCTTGGAGATAGGATCGGCCGCCAGAGCGTTCTCGCGGCCGTCGTCATCATCATGTCGATTGCCACGTTCGCGATCGGGTTCCTGCCAGGTTACTCCGCCATTGGCATCTGGGCTCCGATCCTGCTCGTCTTCCTGAGGTTGGTGCAGGGTTTCTCGGCGGGCGGCGAGTTCGGCGGTGCCTCCGCGTTCCTTGCGGAGTACTCGCCGGACGACCGCAGAGGCTTCCTGGTCAGCTGGATCGAGTTCTCGGCCGTGGGAGGGTTCCTGCTCGGTTCGGGGTCGGTGTTGCTGCTGACGGCCGCCATCGGGGAAGATGCCATGAGCTCCTGGGGCTGGCGCATCCCCTTCCTGCTGGCGGGGCCGCTGGGCCTTATCGGACTCTACATAAGGCTCAGGCTCGAAGACACCCCGGAGTTCACGGCGCTGGAGCAGGCCGGAGAGGTCTCGGAGTCCCCCTTCCGGGAGACGATCACCCAGAACTGGCAACCGATACTCCAGGTGGTGGGGCTTGTCATCATCCAGAACGCCGGTTTCTACATCGTTCTGACCTACATGCCCACCTACTTCTCGGAGGAGCTTGGCTTCACGAGCACCAGCTCTTCTCTGTCCGCAGTGGCAACCCTACTCGTCGCGATGGCGCTCATCCCGCCGCTAGGGGCGCTCTCCGACCGCATCGGGCGGAAGCCCCTGCTGGCGGCGTCGTGCGTCGGCTTCGCGCTGCTCTCCTACCCCCTCTTCCTGCTGATGAACCAGAAGAGCCTGCTCGCCGCCGGGCTGGCCCACGTGGCGCTCGGGGCCCTGCTTGCCGTGTTCCTGAGCGCGACCATAGCGGCCCTCACCGAGCTCTTCCCCACCCGCGTGCGTTACGGCGGCTTCTCCATAGGCTACAACATCTCGGTCGCCATCTTCGGGGGGGCTGCGCCGCTCTTTGCGACGTGGTTGATCTCCGTCACAGGCAACCCCCTCTCGCCCGCCTTCTACCTGATAGCCGCCGCCGTCGCAACGTTCGTCACGCTGTTGACGATCACGGAGACGGCCAGAACCCCGCTCAGGAAGACGTAGCGACAGCTTCTTATGGCCACGAGTGGCGGAGGGAGATAGCTTGCCAATAGGCTACCGCGCAGCCCGGATCTTCGATGGGATATCCGAGGAGGCGATCGAGGGCGCAGCGCTGATCGTGGAGGACGGACGGATCTCCTCTGTCAGCCGACACCTTCCACCCGACGCGGAGGTCGTCGAGCTGGGCGACGCGACGATCCTGCCCGGCCTCGTAGATGCCCACGTGCACCTGGTCTGGAGTGCCTCCGCCGAGCCCCACGAGGTCGTTGCGCGCGAGTCGCAGGCCCTCACGGTGCTCCGCTGCGCCGGCAACGCCGCTATGCACCTGCGCGCGGGCGTCACCACCGTCAGAGATCTCGGCGCGACCGACGGGCTCTCGATCGACGTCGCCAGGGCGGTAGAGCTCGGTCTCCTCCCCGGCCCGAGGGCGGTGGCCGCAGGAAGGGCTATTGCGATGACCGGCGGGCACGGCTGGTTCCTCGGACGCGAGGCGGACGGCGCTGACGCCGTCAGGCGCGCGGCGCGCGAGGAGATGAAGGCCGGTGCAGCCTGCATCAAGCTGATGGCCTCGGGCGGCGTCTACGGACACGCCGAGGAACCCGGCTCGCCCCAGCTCACGCCCGAAGAGATGCGCGCAGGGGTCGAGGAGGCCCACAAGGCCGGACGCAGAGTTGCAGCCCACGCCTACTCGACAGCGGCGATAGGCAACGCCCTGGAAGCCGGGGTCGACTCCATCGAGCACGGGAGCTTCCTGGACCGCGATACCGCCGAGATGATGCGCGAGACGGGGACCTGGCTGGTGCCCACCATGTCGGTGTACGCGGCCATGAGCGAGAAGGGACCGGAGCTCGGAGCCCCGGAGTACATCCAGCGCAAGACCGCAGAGGTGCTCGAAGCCTCCCGGCGGGCCTTCCGGCTGGCGTTGGACGCCGGGGCGCCCATGGCGGCGGGCACCGACTGCGGCGCGCCGGGCCATCCCCACGGCACGCTGCGCGAGCAGCTGAAGCTGATCGTGGAGGCTGGCGCGACTCCGCAACAAGCCCTGAAGTTCGGCACCTCCGGGGCGGCCAGGCTGCTGGGCCTCGGCGACGAGTTGGGCACCCTGGGGCCGGGGAAGCGGGCCGACGTCCTCGCGGTGGGCGGAGACGCGCTGCGCGATATCCACGCTCTGGACGAGGTGCGCCTCGTGCTGCGCGACGGGGTCGAAGTGGCAAGCGGACGCCGGGTGCTCCCATGAGCGAGGTAAGGCTCGGCGTTGACGTCGGCGGCACGTTCACCGACCTCGTGGCGCTCTCCGAAGGTGAGCCGGTCACGGTGAAGGTCCCATCGACGCCGCGGGACCAGTCCGTCGGCGTGGTGAACGCCATCGAAGCCTCGGAGGTGGAGGCTGGCTCTCTCTCCGCTCTCGCCCACGGGATGACGGTGGCGACGAACGCCCTGCTGGAGCGCCGCGGCGCAAGGACGGCGCTCGTGACGACGGAAGGTTTCAGGGACATCCTGGAGATAGCACGCCAGAACCGGCCCTCGCTCTACGACCTGAC
>JACCSM010000478.1 GCA_013698525.1 Rubrobacteraceae bacterium | reverse complement strand
CGTCCGGCGCAGTATGCGCCATGCCTACAGCCGCCTGCGCGAAGGTGGCCCTGAAGCGCTCCTCGCCACGACGCAGCTCCTCTGTCTGTTTAATCTGGGTTATGTCCGTGGATACGCCGATGATGGCTATGAGGTTTCCCTGCTCATCGTGCACGGGGGTGTCGGTGACCAGGGCAGGAAAAGTAGTTCCATCCTTTCGCTGCACCACGAACTCCCCCATCCAGCTCCTCCCGTGGCTAAGCTCGCCCATGATCTCTTCTGCTCGCTCCGCTAGATCCTCTGAAGGCGTGACCTCCACTATAGGGCGGCCCATCACCTCCTTGGCTGACCAGCCATACAGTTCTTGTGCGGCCCGATTCCAGTAGATGACCTTCCCCAGCGGATCGGTAGCGATGACGGCCTGGCCTACAGCATCGAGCAGGCGTGCATGAAAGCGGTTCTTGTTCGTGGGGTCCATAATGGTGTGGATGATACTCTCTGTGGTTCGCTTGCGCTCTATCGGCGGGAATACTCTGACCCAACAGTCCTCAAGGGGAAGGTGAACTTCGGAGAATTCCCCTTCCACGCACTTCGGTGAATAGAGGACATCAAGGGATCAGCGACGGGCTTCGGCAAGTACCACCACGATGATGACCGACTCGTTGCCCACGCCGGCCTCCTCCCTCTCCTCCTGTCTGGCATCCCCAAGGACGAATCCCTTGAAGCGTTGCGCCCGCCGCATCCTGCACCGCATCCTCGTCTTCCCAGACGAGCGTCGTGTGGCTCTTGCCGGCGGCCCGATCACCCATCCAATAGCCGCCGACGAAGCCCGGGCCCCTACCCTTTCTTGTTCTCCCCGGTCCACTACCGTAAGGAGGCCCCGAGGTTAGATCCAGATGTCCGAGGTTACGTCGCCTCCGGGGTAGCGCATCTCGTGGGCACGGGCGGCTCCAGCGGGTTCTTTACCGAAGTCCACGTAGAAGTCCTCGTTGATCTTCATGCCCCCCTGTTCGATGTCGCAGTCGATCTGGAGTAGGTAGGAGCCCGCTTCGGCCATCTTGGGGTAGAACTGGTTGTCCCAGCTGCTGTAGAGCGAGTTGGTGACGTAGAGTCGCTTGCCGTCGAGCGAGAGCTGGAGCATCTGCGGGCCGCCCTCAAGGGTTCGTCCCGCGGCCTCCTGGCTCTTGCCGAGCAGTCCGCCGCACCAGACTTGGCCGGTGAGGCGAGGGTTGGACGGATCGCTTGCGTCGTACTGGCGGAGGTCGCCGTGCAGCCAGTTGGAGAAGTAGAGGAAGCGGTCGTCCATCGAGATGAGGAGGTCGGTGATGAGGCCGGGGATCGGCATGGGCCAGCCCTCGACGTCTTCTGAGGGCACGTCAATGACCTTCTCGGCCTCCCAGTGGCCGTTCTCCTTGTGCCAGTGGTACATGTTGGAGCTTAGGGCGGCGCCGACAAAGCCGTGGGTACTGTTAGGGTCGTGGTGGAAGCGGACCTCCAGCGGGATCCATCCATCCTCCCCGAGGTCCATGCTACGTGAGATCTCGTGCTTCTCCCAGTCCCAGAAGTGGAGCTGCCTGCCGTACTTGCCCTCGGCCACGTCCTTCGGATCGAAGCCGCCCTGGTAGGTGTTGGGAGCGGCCCACTCGCTGGAGACCATGACGTTGTGACGCGGCTGGTACCAGAAGTCGTAGTTGTAGCGCATGCCCTCGGTGTTGCTCTCCCATCGACCCGCTATGTTGAAGTCTTCATCCAGAACCAAGAAGCCCCCCGGGCCGTTGCCCTCGCTGTCGCCGAGCATGGAGATCATGATCCTGTCCGGCAGGCAGTGGACGGTGTGCGGGGCGGTGAGGTTGGTCTTCTCGACGATCTCCTCGGGCTCTATGACCTTGTGGAGCTTTGGAGAGCGCTCCTCGGCGGTATCTATGATGTGTATGCGGCTCGAGCGCTGGCCCGGAACGACCAGGAAGCGGCGCGACTTGCCTTCGTCGTCGTGGCAAGAGCTACAAGCGTTCCAGCCGAAGTGGTGCAGCTCGTCCCCGACGTTCGGCATGGGGGTGCGGTCGACCACCCGCGAGTAAGTGGGGGACTCCGGGTCCACGTCAACCGTAGCCAGGTAGTCTGGCTGCTCAACCCCCGTCCCGACGTAGAGCGCTACGGTGTAGAGTACCTTCTCGCGCTCGGCCTTCATCGTCTCCTCGGGAGAGGCGTAGCCCGGCCCACAACAGGCATGTCCCTCGTGGTTCATCTCTTGCGCATCGGACACGATGCATACTCCTTCCTCCCGCTTCTGTGCAGCGGGTGACCCCTTTCGCCCGAGCCCATGATACTCTTACCACAAAGCCCCCGCATTCCCATGCAAGCAAGGCGAAGTTCGCAGAATGCCCTGCACCCGAAGTTCGCAGAACTCCGTAATGGCGAAGTTCGGCATAGCCCCACCCCAGACGGCCCAGAATCGCCGGCGGGGTAGTGGCGCTCTAGATAGTAAGCGAGGAGGTAACGCAGATGGTAAGTACACACTTATTCGGCTCCTGGCTGGACGGCTCCAGCACACGCGTTAGGGAAGTGTTGGGCGAGCTCGAGGGGGTCTCTGAGGAGACCTTACAGCGCATAGATCGCGTATCCCGGCCCAGCAAGGATGGTCCGATTCCCCGCTTCCCGCAGGACGTGATGCTCTACGAGCGGCTGGTCCTACTGGCGCTTGCCGAGTCTGCCCTGGCGAGACAACAGCAAACGAGCAGCGCAAGGAAAGCAAGCTAACCTCACAGTGGTGGGAACGCTGTAACCTCAGGGAGGGTAACTTTGGGGGTGCGATATGTGAGTGGGTTTCCGCGCCGCCAGCCATCGCGCTCGTGGCAAAAAGCTGGGGGTCTATGCGCGTCAGCTCGCCGGCGGGGAATCTCCCGTTGACGGGAGATGTTACAAAGAGTTGCCATTTTACGATATACCCTAGGACATACACTCCTGATGCATAGGGGGTGTCGCGGAGGGGGGTGAACCTCCTCCCGCTTGTAACACGCTTGACGGCGCTTGAGGGGCCTAGGACGGGCGCAGGAGTCGGTCCGGAGGGGTAAGATGCACCGACGCGAGAGAGTGACCAGGGAGGGCGGCGATGGCGAGACCCGATGACTGGCTAGATCGGACCGTGATTATCGGAACCGATATGTACGGGGGCGACACGATGGGTACGCTTGAGGAAGTGAGCGACAGAGGCGTGGTCGTGCGACATGAGATAGTCGAGGTCGATTCTGAGCTGGTCGAGATCGAGTCCGAAGTGGTCGAGTCCGAAGTGGTCGAGATCGAGTCCGAGTCCGAGGTCCAGCTACAGTCCATCTTCTACCCCTGGACCAAGGTCAACTGGATGTACCACCCGGAGGAGTAGCGGGTAGGTCCCCGTGCAAAGGGGGCTACTTCTACAGCGTCGACGAAGCTGCGAGGATGGCTTCTAAGGGCCTAGTCGTCCCGGCGGTCCCCAACTCCCCAACACTAGTTCCTCTAGAACTACATCCCCGCCGGGGGATTCTCTTCTCTCCACAGGCGCGAGGACGTCCCAGGACGGGCGGGACAAGGCCAGGTAGGGGTAAGATGCCCGGATGGATCAATGTAGGCGGACAGGGGAGGCGCGTTGGCCGGGTACTTGCCAAAGGAGTGGAACGGAAAGCGAGTAGCGGTGCGGTTCGCCAGAGGGCGCGGCTTCGACGCTAGGTTGGTCGACAACAACGCCGGTGGAATCACCGTAGAAGCAATCAAAGAAGAAGGCGCCGAAGAAGACCACGCCCGGAGCGCATTCGTCCCTTGGGCCGCCGTGCGATATATCCAGTTGCTGGAAGAACCCAGCGAGCGCCAGAGGGCTCGACCAAAAGGTACTGCCGCCAAAAAGCCGGAGGACCCCGCGCCTTAGTTGCGGAGCCAGTCGACTAACGGCGCGAGGATGGCTTCCAAGGGCCTGCGCTAGCCTCCGTAGAGGTGTAAATCTTGCGAAGCCCGGTCCGTGATAAACGGTAGAGTCTCTTTGGAGGGGAGATTCGTTCCGGACCGGGCTCTAAGGCTGTCGGTGCGCCAACCCGTGTGTTCCCCCTTG
>JACCSM010000457.1 GCA_013698525.1 Rubrobacteraceae bacterium | reverse complement strand
TGCCCTTCCCCAACTGAAGAGGAGGTCGCGGCGATCATGGCCGCCCTGGAGGCGCTCTCTGAAGAGGTGCAACGAGACTCGGCTTCCCTAAAGCGTAGCCGGTGGCGGCTCGCCGGCCTTCTCGGGCACGCGGTAGAGCCTGGGATAGAGCTGGATACCTCCCTGTGGCCCTACTCCAGGTGGGGGGGGATGGCCTAGGTGTTCGAAAAGGTGCTGATCGCCAACCGCGGTGAGATCTCCGTCCGCGTCATCCGTGCGCTGCGCGAGATGGGAGTAACGAGCGTCGCCGTCTACTCTGACCCTGACAGGGAAGCCTTGCACGCCAGGCTCGCTGACGAAGCCTACCATGTCGGCCCGGCGCCCGCGACGGAGAGCTACCTCGACGCGCAGAGCCTGATCGAGGTCGCAAAAAGGAGTGGGGCCGAGGCTGTGCACCCGGGCTACGGTTTCCTGGCCGAGAGCGCGGCTTTCGCGCGGGCGGTCGAAGGGGCGGGGCTCGTCTGGATCGGCCCCCACCCGGAGGCGATAGAGGCGATGGGGAGCAAGGTCGAGAGCCGAAGGATGATGGCGAAGGCTGGTGTCCCTATGGTGCCTGGCACGGAAGGCTCCATCGGCTCTGCGAAGCAGGTCCGCCTCTTCGGTGAGGAGCACGGCTTCCCCGTGGCCGTGAAGGCCTCGGCGGGTGGCGGTGGCAAGGGCTTCGCAGTGGCCGGCGACGCTTCCGAGGCCGCGAGCGCGTTCGGGCGGGCGAGCAGGGAGGGTGAGGCGTACTTCGGAGATGGTTCGGTCTACGTCGAGAAGTACCTGCCGGCTCCCCGTCACGTGGAGATACAGGTCGTGCGGGACAGGCACGGGAACGCGGTCCACCTCGGTGAGAGGGACTGCTCGATCCAACGCCGCCACCAGAAGCTTGTCGAAGAGTGCCCCTCTCCGGCCATAGACCCGACGATGCGCGAGGCGATGGGCGAGGCCGCCCTCGCCGCCGCCGAGGCTGTCGCCTACGACAACGTCGGCACCGTCGAGTTCCTGGTGCAGAAGGGCGAGGCCACAGGTGAGTTCTACTTCCTGGAGATGAACACCCGCATCCAGGTCGAGCACCCCGTAACCGAAGAGGTGACGGGGATAGACATCGTCAAGACGGGGATCAGGATCGCCGCCGGCGAGCCGCTCCCTTTTTCGCAACAGGAGGTCTCCTGGCAAGGCCACGCAATCGAGGTGCGCCTGAACGCCGAGGACCCGTCGAACGACTTCGCCCCGAGTCCTGGCGTCGTTACGGCCTACGAGGAACCTGGCGGTCCAGGAGTAAGGGTAGACTCCTCGCTGCGTGGTCCGGGCGTCGTGGCGGAATCCTACGACCCGCTGTTCGCCAAACTCATTGTCCACGGGGCCGACAGAAGGGAGGCCCTCGCGCGGCTCAGGCGGGCTCTCGCAGAGTTCAGGGTGGAGGGGATCTCCACGACGCTACCTTTCTACCGCGCGATCCTCGACGACGAGACCTTCGTCTCAGGCACCTACACGACGGGCTTTATAGCCGAGCGGATGCAGCGACTACAGATACAACCTACTACCACCAGAGAAACAGGTGAGGTCTCTGGGAAGAGATCCCGTGAGGTCGAGGTCGAGGTGAACGGGAAACTCTTCAAAGTGAGGGTGTTCGGGGGAGAGGGCGCCTCTGGTGGGCCTCCGCGGCGCGCGCGGGGCGAGACGCGCCGGGCTTCGACGAGCGAGGGTGCTGTCAAGGCGCCGATGCAGGGCACCATCGTCAAGGTGCTCGTGGAAGAGGGGCAGGACGTCGTCGCGGACGAGCCCGTGTGCATCCTCGAGGCGATGAAGATGGAGAGCGAAGTCCGCTCCCAGAAAGCAGGCACCGTCTCCGAAGTCCGCGTCGTGGCCGGCCAGACCGTGAGGTCAGGGGACACCCTGATCTCCGTAGAGTAAGGCGTCCTTTGGCGGAGCACGCTGCGGACTACGAGTGGCGCGGCGAGGGCGACGAGGCCGAGGTAATCCTCTACGCCCCCGACGACTCGGCCTTCGAGCGCGCCCTGCGCGCCGCCAGGCTCCCCGGCGTGGAGAGTCCCGTCTACGCGGCGGCCTCGCCAGAAGGTTTCGGATGGGCCGCGGCCTCGACCACGCACGTAGCCCCCGATCTCCTCTCTCCTCCACTGCGTGGCCTGCTACTCGTCGCCGGTACGAGGTCAGAGAACCTTGACGTGCCGCCACAGGAGTTGATGCAAAGTATCCTGCGGGAACTCCCCGAGGCCGGCGCACGACTGCCTTCCCTGAACGAGTCAGGGGTGGGCAGGCTCTGCGAGTCAGGAGCGCGCGCAGCGGCGGAGGACGGCCTTATCGAGGAAGAGGACCTGCCGCTTCTGGACGTACGCTCAGGGGACCCTGACGCCGTCGGCCGCCGGGCGCTAGCCGCCGGTCCGCGTGAATGGGAGGGGGGAGTGGAACCAGATCTCAGGTTGGTGACTGAGATACTCGACACCGAGGGTGCGGAGAGCCTGGGACTGGAGGAGGGCGTCATCGCCCTCGTCGTCAGGGTCGACGCAGGGGACCTCGGCCGCCTCGCGCTCGCGGCCCACAGGGAGCGCATGCTGAGCCGGGCACGGTCCGGGGACTTCGGCGCGGCGCACGAACTCCCGACCGCTCCTGCCGGCAGCGGTGAGGCCGAGGATCTCGTCGCAGCGCTCAACGCCGCGGCCAACTTCGCCGACGTCCGCGCCGCCAGGGCACTGTGGATGCTGAGGCGGGTGCTTGGTGGTGCAGCAGGAGGACTGGACATCCGCGCAGCCTGGAGGACAGGCGGGATCGAGGATCGGGATGGGCTGATGGTGCATCGAAGGGGTCTTGCTCTGGCCGAGGATGGGCATGTGCTCGTCTGCGGCAGTTACGCGGCGGCCGGAACGGGTAATATGTGGTCGAGCGCGCCGCCGTTCGGGATTCCGGGGGAGGAAGACCGGTGGCCGTGGGAAGAGGCTGGGTTGTTGGAGCGTCTGACGATGTTGGATCCCCCGGAGGGCTGAGGTTGGACCTGTTGATGGTGAGGGAGCAGAGTACGGGCCGGTTCGTCTATACCGAGCGGCTGGAGCGGAGATCCGGCGAGACCTCCTGGGAGTACGTCCGGCGTAGCGTCAGGAGGGAGGCCCGTATCCGGACGCGCTTCGACGGGGACGCGACTGAGGTTATCGTCGGGTGGGACGTCGACTCTGTCGAGGAGTTCCTGCGCGCGCACCCCGAGTACCGCATGGACGGAGACTCCGAAGGGGCGTCGGGGATGCGAGGGCACGAAGGGCGGCTGGAAGGAGATGCCGTTGACCAGTGAGGTTCTGGACAAGTTCTCCGAGTTGATAACGACCGCCCTCGGTCTCGTTGCCGCACTGGCCTGGAACACGGCCATCCAGAACCTGTTCGACACAGTCTTCGGTGGGGCCGGTGGCAAGCTCGCCGGACAGTTCCTCTACGCCGCCCTCATAACCATCGTCGTCATCTTCGCGGCCATATCCGTATCCCCCGTGCCGCAGAGAGGGCGAAAAGGGACGAGGAGAACCGTACGTAGGGGCGGTTCGCGAACCGCCCCCTTGAACCGCCCCTACTTGAAATCCTCGGGGGAGACCCGGTTCATCCAGTCCTTGAACTTATCCACGACCTCTTCTTCCGGGGCGTCCTCCATCGCCTCCTCGAAGACGACGCCGGCCTCCTCTATCACCTCGTCTGAGGCGAAGATCTCGGCCCCCGAGCGGATGGCGAGGGCGATCGCGTCAGACG
>JACCSM010000072.1 GCA_013698525.1 Rubrobacteraceae bacterium | reverse complement strand
ATCTCCTCGTAGATCATGTCGCGGACCTCGAGCCAACGTTCGCGGTCGGCGGGGAACGAGCGCTTGTCGGCGAGTCTCAAGCCCCTGTCTATGGCGACCCAGCACATGAGCCTGGAGTACACGAAGTCCCTGCGGCCTCCCCTGGTCTCCCAGATCCCCTCGTCCTCGTTCTGCCAGTTGTCGCAGACCCAGTTGATCAGGGCCCGCAGGTGGGTCCATAGATCGTAGGAGATGGGCGAGCCGTGCTTGTTGTAGAGGTAGACGGCGTCCATGAGCTCGCCGTAGATATCCAGCTGTAGCTGGTCGTAGGCGCCGTTTCCGAGCCTGACAGGACGTGAGCCGCGATAGCCTTCGAGATGATCCAGGGTCTCCTCTGTCAGGTCCTGGCGTCCGTCTATCCCGTACATGAGTTGCAGGGACCCGTCGGGTTTGGATCTCTGGCAGCGCGATCCCAGCCAGTTTATGAACCCTGCTGCCTCTTCCGTGAACCCGATACGCAGGAGTCCGTATAGGGTGAATGCGGCGTCCCTGATCCAGGTGTAGCGGTAGTCCCAGTTGCGCTCCCCGCCGACGCCCTCGGGCAAACCCATGGTGGGGGCGGCTACTATCGCCCCCGTCGGCTCGAAGGTCAGCAACTTCAGGGTCAGGGCCGAGCGGCGGACCATCTCGCGCCAGCGGCCCGTGTAGGTGCACTTCGAGAGCCAGCGGCGCCAGTACTCGACGGTCTGCATGAAGATCTCTTCTTCGTCCCCCCTGGAGAAATAGACCCCGCAGCCTTCTCCGGCTTCTATCTCTCGCAGCACGAATACCGTGGACTGTTCCTCCTGCAGCGTGAACTCGGTGAGGGCACCGTTGCCCCATTGCTGCAAGGGGTAAAACGACGCCAGTCCCAGGCTGAGCTCGGGGGTATCGAAGGCCGCCCCGCCGGGGACGATCCTGGTCTCGTGCTCCTCTCTGGCGTAGTCGAAGGCCGGGATACACTCCATCCGGAAGGTCATGGTGCCGCGCACCACCTCGACGCGGCGGATGATCCGGTGGCGCTCCTGGCCGCTTTCGGAAGCGCCTATCGGCATGTAGTCCGTGATCTCCCCTACCCCGTCGGGCGTGAAGAACCGTGTGACCAGGACGTTCGTATCAGGCCAGTAGAGTTGCTTGCAGGTAGCCCCCTCCATGTGGGGGGAGATCCTGAACCGCCCACCTTTCGTGTCGTCGAGGATGGCCGCGAAGACGCTCGGGGAGTCGTGGTGCGGCAGGCACAGCCAGTCTATCGAACCGTTCATACCAACCAGGGCCGTGGTGTGCAGGTCGCCGATGATCCCGTAGTTCTCTATGGGCTGGTATCCTGGCGTGCCCATGGGACCGGTCCGGTCGGATGTGCTTGCTGCCTCGTGGATCTCCATCTCCTGGCTTCCTCCTCTGGGACGGGGCTTCGCGGCCGCGTTGTACTCGCCTTCGGCAATCTGGCCACCTCATCAACCTTCTCACAGATACGGAGTCGCTGACAGGCCAAACTCTTAACTCCTTCGCGCAAGAGGATGTCTATCGGCGACTGTAGAATTAGAACCGCGTTGGCCCTCGCGTGCAACAGCTCTCACCGAAGGACGTGCTCGGCGCGTTCGTCCGAGGTGAGATCCGGCCTTCCTGGCGCATCCATAAGTCGAGAGTCAAAGACGACCTCGTGTTGCTGGCGCGAAGGACTGCTGACGCTGCGCTAAGATATATTCTGGTTCTACGAGCGAAAGACCGGAGACCGGACATGATATCCGAAGAGCAGGTACGCCACGTCGCGAATCTGGCGCGGTTGGGACTTACAGACGATGAGATAGAGAAGTTGGGCGGGCAGCTCGACGCGATCCTGGACAGCATAGAGCAGATCCGGGAGCTGGACCTCGCCGACGTGCCGCCGACGGCGAACCCACTGAACCTCTCGAACGTCCTACGCCCCGACGGGCCGCGCCCCGAGCTCTCGCAGGAAGATGCCCTCTCCCAGGCTCCTGAGCGCGTCGAGGATCTTTTCGCCGTCCCCAGGATCGACTGAGATGCCGGACAGCCTGCTCGACCTCACGGCCCACGGGCTCGCAAAGGAGATAGAAGTCGGCGAGGTCTCGGCCCGCGAGGCCGCCGAGGTCGCCAACACGCGCATAGGTGAGGTCGAGGACGAGGTCAACGCCTTCGTGACGACTACGCC
>JACCSM010000436.1 GCA_013698525.1 Rubrobacteraceae bacterium | reverse complement strand
ACGCGCTTCACGCTCGACCTCTCTGCGGTAATCGTGGCGAAGAGGTTGTCGGATCTGCCCGTGATCGTGGACCCTTCCCACGCCGCCGGACGGCGCGACCTGGTCATTCCTCTATCCAAAGCCGCAGTCGCCGCCGAGGCCGACGGCCTGATGGTGGAGAGCCACCACGAGCCGCAGGAGGCTCTGTGTGACGGGGAGCAGGCGCTCCCAGTCGAGGCTCTGATAGGTATGAAAGATGTGTTGCAACCCTTCGCCAGTGCCATGGGCAGGGAGGTCATCTAGTCTCGGGCATGGGTCCCGGAGGCTCTATGGGCCGCCTCGGGGACAGGTTCGTGCTCGTGCGCGAGCTCGGCCGTGGCGGGATGGCCCGCGTCTTCCTCGGCCGCGACGAGGTACTCGACCGCCCCGTCGCCGTAAAGGTCGTAGAGCCCGACCCCGATGACCCGGAGGCCGGTCTGCGTTTCCAGCGTGAGGGACGCGCTGCGGCCAGGCTCTCCCATCCCAATATAGTCAGGGTCTTCGACGCGGGCGAGGACGAGCTCAACGGGCGCGAGGTCTCCTACATCGTGATGGAGTACGTCCCGGGCGGAGACTTCAAGGATCTGATGGACAGGTGCGGGCCACTCCCGGAGACCCTGCTCTCGCGGGTCGGGGCCGATGTCGCCTCGGGGCTCGCCCATGCCCACGAACGGGGCATCGTTCACCGCGACATCAAACCCCGCAATATCTTGCTCGACGAGCGGGGTAGTCCCAAGCTGGCGGACTTCGGCATCGCCAGGGCCCTGGACGGAACCACGAGCCACAACCGTCGCGGCGCCTACCTCGGGACGGCGGCTTACTCTTCGCCGGAGCAGCTGTGCGGGGAGAGGGTAACGCCCAAGAGCGACGTCTACTCGCTCGGCGCGACCCTCTCCCACGCCGCGGCAGGCGAGCCGCCTTTCTCTGGCAACTCTCTAGAGGTCGCAAACCAGCACATATCCGAGCCACCGACCCCTCCTCGGGAGAGGGGGGCGCACATCGGCGAAGGTCTGGAGACCCTGATCCTCGGTTGCCTCGCGAAGGACCCGGGCGAGCGCCCTGACGCAGCCCGCCTCCGCGACAGACTACTCCAGGGTGGTGCAGCCGACGCGACTGCCGCTCTGGCCGAGCCGGCGACCAGAGCCGGGGGCATTCCCGGTGCTGAGGCGGCCTCACGCTTGACAGGGGCGGTGAGAACGAACGGGGCTTCCGGCGTAGGAGCCTTCAGAAAGAGGCAGGCCGATCGGAGCCCTTCTTCAGGCCCGCTCGAGAGTACGGTCAGCCTTCCGACACGCACCTTTAGAGCTGGCTCGCGGCAGAGGACGATGCTGGCCGTTCTCGTGGCCGCCCTTCTCTTGTTGCTACTCACCGTCGCTGGTGCCTGGGCGCTATTCGGCCAGGAGGAGCAACAGGGTGGTAGGACCCCAGGCCAGGGTGCAGACCGGAACGAGCAGGCCAAGGCCCCCGGACCGCAGAAGTCCGAAGAAGAGTCAGGAAACGGGGTCAATGAGGCTGCTCAGAATAATTCCGGTGGCCCAGGGTCCTCGGACGGCGCCCTGGAAGAGAACCAGGCTCCCGCCCCGCCGCTCGTGAGAGCTGAGAAGGTCGTATACAACCTTTACTATCAGGAGTCTTTCAACAGGGTCGGTGCGTCTTGGGCGTACCTTTCCGAGCGGCTACAGAACGAGATAGGTTCCCCCGAGCGGTGGGCGGAGCGTGAGGACATCTACACGTTCGAGTACATGGCGTTCACCTCGTATCCTGTGGCCAGGGCCGCCGGTGATACCGCCGAGGTCACGTTCGAGGTGAGGTTGGATCACACCTGGGGATCGGAATCTCTCTCGGGGACGTGGGTCTGCGTCAACGAGGGTGGGGAGTGGAAGCTGGATCGCCTGGAGAACGCGCAAACCGTGCCCGTGTAGCCGGGTTCGCGCAGGCCTACGCGGCAGTTCCGTTCGGCATCGTGGCGACGTTACCTTATAATCAAGCGTGTGATCAGGCTCGCAGACAGGTTCGCCTTGGAGAACGAGCTGGGCTCGGGAGGCATGGCCCGCGTCTTTCTTGGGCGTGATGAGGTACTGGATCGCCCCGTCGCCGTGAAGTTGCTCGACCCGATCCACGGCGGCACGGACATCGG
>JACCSM010000057.1 GCA_013698525.1 Rubrobacteraceae bacterium | reverse complement strand
ACCATGCCAGCCGCGAACGCGATGCCGAAAGGCAGGGCCGCGGCCAGCCCCGATAGCAGATCGGCCAAGAAATCCTGGACCCCGCTCACGCGGACCGTGACCGGGGGGAGGCACCATCTCTACCCATATCCGCCATATGCGATACTTTACTTGTTCGGGAAGGATCGGGTGAGGAGAGGAATCCTCCATGACTTCTAGGCCTAGGCTCGTACGGTGGGGCTTGGTGGCAGCCGTGGTGCTTGTGTTGGTGCTGATCCCAGTACTGGTAGTGGCCCGGCCCTACCTCAGCGCGGTGCGCGGCCTCGGGTTCGGGGCCGGGCGGGACGCGTCCTTGGTAGACCTACGCTCGATCGAGGACCTGCGCGCCCGCTTCAACGCCGACGAGGGCAGCCCCAGGCTCGTCTTACTGGTGGCACCCACCTGAGTGGAGTGCAGGATGGGCGCCAGTTGGGTGCAGCAGGAAATCTTAGAGGAACACCCCGCATCGGACCTCAGGGTGTACGTGGTCTGGTTCAACATGCTCGAAGGTGACAGCCGCGAGGGGTGGGACGGGTACGTGATATCTGACCCGCGGGCGACCAACCTGTGGGACGAGGATCGCCTCGTTAGCCGCACGCTCGGCCCCAGCGTCGAAGGCGCATCTCCGCCGGTATGGGACGCGTACCTGCTCTACAGCCCCAGATCCACGTGGGGCGTGGGGCCACCTCGGCCCGTCAGCACGGGGTTCACGGTCTACGGTGAACGGGGACGGCTGCAGGAGGACATCTCGCCGCTCCTCAAGGGCGGCAGGTAGGGAGGCCGAGGGTGAAGATCGAGATACTGTACTTCGATGGGTGTGCGACCTACTTGGGAGCCAAGCAGACCGTGTGGAAAGTGGTCGCGGAGCAAGGCACGAAGGCCGAGGTAGCGCTGGTCGCAGTCAACACCACCGAGGAGGCCGAGAGGCTGCGGTTCCCGGGCAGCCCGACGATCAGAGTTGACGGCCGGGACCTGTTTCCCGTCCCCGACCGGGACATCTGGGGGTTGGGCTGCCGAACGTATGCGACCCCCGAGGGCCTGAAAGGCTACCCGACCGCAGAGATGATCCGGGACGCGCTACGCCCTCCACTCCGGTAGGGTTCATTAACCCGAGTGCGTGGAAGAAGAATTCTCCGAAGTTCACGGTAGCAAACGGCTCATCAGGCGCAGCGCCAAGCACACGACAACAGCATGGCGGCACCCCTTTGGCGTCAAAATGCTCCGACTTGGTACCATTCGTTGCACCGTTGTGTATCAAGGGGTTGCGACTCGTAACGGTGCAACTACCCGAGAAATCCTGGCCCTCGGACCGGGGCTCAACCGAACTTCGCCTTTACGGAGTTCACGGAAGTTCGTAAGCGGGATCATGCACCCCGATACTGCAGCTGTTCGAGCAGACGCTCTATCAGGAACCTGTCAACTTCGTATACCCTGATCCGACCGCCCACGTACTCCACGGCAAGCTCTATCCTGTCGGGTCTTGCGCGGCTGTACCTCATCTCCAGATGGCGCACATCGTCCAGGTCCACGTGCAGCGCTTCGGGGAAGCCGTTATCCATGAGCCTACCTCTCATCGACCGCCCACATGGACGGCTGGCCGCTTCTCTGGGTCCGGCTCGGCCTCCCGCAACACCTCGTGGGTGACCGGTGCTGTGTCGCCCTCGCCGAAGAGGATAAATCGGAACAGGTAGACGATCGGGTTGCCCTCCGTCCAGCCGAAGTAGCAGTGCGGCGTTTTGTCGCTGGTGTCGCGCAGGTGGAGCAGGAAGGCCGCTATCGCGTTGGGGACGACCGAACTCTCGGCCCTAAGCACCTTGTGCCCGCCGACCTCCACGCCCCTGACCTCAAGCACGTCCTCGAACTCCGAGGCGTCCTCGACGGCGACCTCGAGGAAGAGGATCTGCTCGCTGGCCGGGATGTGGTTGTCCTCGCGCTGTTCTCTCTCCTTGCGGGCGTACTCCTCTTCCGTGCCCTGGCGTCGGCGGTGGGCAACGAGGTGGATGTGCTCGCCCGCTTCGTCGATGAACCTCTGCGCCGCCTCGTCCACCTCTATGCGCTCCTGCCGCAGCTCCGTGGAGCGCTGAACCCGCGAAACCAGCGAGACGACGACGATGGATAAGCCGAAGAAGAAGGCGATCATGAGGCCGTCGGGGCGCTGCACGGCGTTAGCGATCAGGGCGTAGACGAAGATCGCGGCGACCACTCCAAACGCGAGCCCGCCCCGCCTCGAGCTCCCGCGCCAGGCGGTCAGGGTCACGGCGAAGGCGGCCGAGGTCATCATGGCCAGCACCCCGGTCGCGTAGGCTCCGGCCTGAGCGTCCACGCTCGCCCCGAAGGCTATCGTGACGACGAAGGAGATGGCGGTGTAGAGAAGCACGAGCGGCCTGACCGCCCGCCCCCACTCCGGGGCCATTCCGTAGCGTGGCAGGTAGCGGGGAACGATGTTCAGGAGCCCGGCCATTGCCGAGGCGCCCGCGCCTCGGGCGGCGCCTCGGCTACGACCTCTTCGACGCGTTTGCACCGGAATGCCACCATGAGCGGGTGCGAGCGCGCCACTGCCAACACGTAGGGCCTCTGTTGGGCCTCCAGCCACCGGCGCAAC
>JACCSM010000408.1 GCA_013698525.1 Rubrobacteraceae bacterium | reverse complement strand
GGGAACTCTTCTGGCTCCAAAGACTATCTCCCAGCTTCTGGGCCTAGGAGGGCCGGTGGCGCTCTCCCTGGCGCCCTTCCTCTTGCTACTTTTCCCCACAGGGCGGCTGCCGTCGCGCCGGTGGCGTATCTTGGCCTGGATTTTGATCATGTCGGAGGTGGTGTTTCTGGCCCTCAGTATCTTCTTCGGTAGTCCGGACCAGGTCGGGGGATCAATCACCGTGATCACGTTCGTGGTGGTGTCCATGATCTTTGCCACCGTTGTCCTGTCGGCGCTCTCACTCGTGGTCCGGTATCGCCAGGCGAGCGGAGTGGAGCGCCAGCAACTGAAGTGGTTCGCGCTGGCCGCCGTCCTGGTTGTCTCCAATCTTGTTGGGATCCTGCTAGGTCTCGATCGGCTGCTCGGCGGCGCGTTGTCGAACGTGCTCGAAGCTGCTGCGAACACGGGCCTATACGTGGCCGTGGGCTTCGCCATCTTGAAACACCGTCTCTACGACATAGACGTAATAATCAACCGCACGCTGGTGTACGGTGCGTTGACGCTCTCCCTGGTGATGGTGTATATCGGCTGCGTCGTCTCCTTGCAGTACGTCTTCCGTGCCCTGACCGGCGGAAACTCCCAACTCGTGATCGTCGCCTCGACGCTTGCGATAGCGGCTCTCTTCAACCCGTTGCGCCGCCGCATACAGGACTTTATAGACCGCCGTTTCTATCGCAGGAAGTACAACGCGGCGAAGACGCTCGAAGCTTTCAGCGCACGGCTGCGCGACGAGACGGACCTCGATGATCTGGGCGGCGACCTCGTGGCCGTGACGCAAGAGACGGTGCAACCGGTACACGTTTCGTTGTGGATGCGGGATCCGGAGCACAAGTCCGGGGAGATGGTCGAATGAGCGCCCGTCTCGCTTCCTGGCTGGCCTGGCCGCTCGCCGGTCTCTCTGTGGCAATATTCGCCGCCAGCCTCGTCCTGTACGTACTCGCCCGTTCGGCGCCGGTGCCAGGCAGCCTGGGGGCCAGTCGCACCCTCTTTGACCTGTTGGTCTCCGTGCCCTTCCTGGCCTTCCCTGTCATTGGAGCCTTGCTCGCCTCCAGGCGACCCCGCAATCCCATAGGTTGGATCTGCCTGGCGGACGGCTTTTTATGGGCACTCCTCGGCCTATTCGACTACTACAGCGTGTACGGCCTCGACAAGCCTGGCTCGGTCCCATTTCCAGGGGCTATAGCCGGGCTGGGCCTATGGCTGTGGGTGCCCACAGTGGGGCTGCTCGCGATCTACCTGCCCCTGCTGTTTCCCGATGGGAGACTCCTTTCGAGGAGATGGCGACCTCTGGCGTGGTTCTCTGGGGCGGTGATCGGGTTGTTAAGCGTCACCGAGGGGCTCACGCCCGGACCGATCGCGGACCTGGGCGGGGTGCGTAACCCGTTCGGGCTCGAAGGGCAACCCTGGGTAGCGGACGCGACGAACGCCATTTTGATGATGTTCCTCCTGTGCATCCTGGCCTCGACGCTCAACCTGATCATGCGCTATCGGCGTTCCGGTGGAGTGGTGCGCCAGCAGATCAAGTGGATAGCCTTCGCCGCCTCGTTCGTGGGCCTGGGGTTCGTGACCGCCATGGTCACTGGGCTAATGGCGTTGTACTTCGCGCCGGAGATCTCGGGTAGCGTGGATACCCCACCACTCTGGTTCGACTTCCTGTTTTCCGTGGTGTTGTTGAGCTTCGGGGGAATCCCCGTAGCCGTGGGCGTCGCCGTACTCAAATACCGCCTCTATGACATAGACGTAATAATCAACCGCGCCCTGGTCTACGGTTCACTGACGGCAACTCTGGCGCTAGTCTACTTCGGGAGCGTCGTGCTGTTGCAGCGGACCTTCTTATTCCTGACCGGCGAGGTCTCCCAACTCACCATCGTCGCGTCCACCCTGACGATAGCCGCCCTCTTCAACCCACTGCGGCGCAGGGTCCAGGCGTTCGTGGATCGCTGCTTCTACCGCAAAAAGTACGACGCAGCGAAGACGCTTGAAGCCTTCTCGAACAAGCTGCGCGACGAGACCGACCTTGACCAGTTGGGCGACGAACTGGTGAACGTAGTGAGCGGCACTGTCCAGCCGGTACACGTCTCGTTGTGGCTGAAGCCGGCTGCCCATCGGAGGCCGGTCGAATGAGGCGGTTCCTGCGAGGGATCCGGATGCCGTGGCTCGTGCTCGGCGTCTCGGTCGCGCTGGCTGCGGCCTCGGTGGCGCTTGGGATCTCGGGCGGGGCCGACCTCTTTATCGCTTTCTCCATCGCCGCTCTCGGGGTAGTGTTCGCGGGCACGGGGGCGCTCGTGGCGTCGAGGGCGCCGGGGAATTGGATCGGCTGGATCTTCTGCGCGATGGGGCTCTTGTTCGAGTTCGGCATACTCGGCGAGGTCTACGTCGCATACGGCAGCCTGGCGGACGGTTTCCTGCCGGGACGCGCGTGGGTAGGCTGGATCTCCCAGTGGTCCAACAACGCTTTTGCCCCGACCATGATCATCCTCAGCTTCTTGCTTTTCCCCACGGGCCGTCTGCCGTCGGCGCGCTGGCGTCCGGTGGCACTCATCGCCACCGGCGTGGCGGTAGTCCATGCGGCGTCCGCGGCACTCACTCCTGGTCCCCTGCAAGACTACGGGATCCAGAATCCGGCCGGCATCGAGGCCGCCACGGCGCTGCGGATGATCGCCGAGGTCTCCGTGCTTATTCTGGTCCTACCGCTCATGCTCCTCTCAGTAGTCTCGCTCTTCGCTAGGCTGAGACGCTCCTCCGGGATCGAACGCCAGCAGCTCAAGTGGTTCGCTTACGCTGCGGCCCTTCTGGCGACGGACCTTCTGGCGAGCAACGCGCTTGCCGTCCTCCTCGGAGGAACCGGAAACGAGGTCGCCGAGTTCATTCCCTTCCTGACCTTCGTGATCACGCTCTCAGGCATCCCGATGGCGATGGGCGTCGCCATCCTCAAACATCGCCTCTACGACATAGAC
>JACCSM010000401.1 GCA_013698525.1 Rubrobacteraceae bacterium | reverse complement strand
GCGTCGGGGCGTCCTCGCTTTCGTGCGGGGTGCCCTGCTCCCCATGCATGGACTTCATCATCAGCAGCATGGAGATCGGACAGGCCGCAAGCAGCGCGTACGGAAGCACCACCGCCATCACGCCGGGAGCGAGCGCGTAGATCCCGAGTCCCGCCACCAGCACGCAAAGCGTTATCCAGCCTAGCCGGCTCCTCTTCAACTTTTTGGTTTCCCTCCTCCAAGATGGTCCCAAGACGCTTGTCATCAGGCATGCCGACAGCCAGCCAAACACCATCACCTGGGAAGGGACGGTTCTAGTAGCCCCGCGCGGCAGCAGAGAGCCTTGACGAGAGACTAAGGATGGATGTCTGTCGACCTAGGAAAACTGGGGAGGGGATGGATCCGGCGAAAGGAAGAACTGCGCGGGGCGCGAACCTTCGTCGAGGCGGCGTCCGCGGAGCATCGCGAAGGCGAGGGTTCCGGCGGAAGATACCGCGAGCACGGCGCCCAGCAGGCACAGCCCGGCGAGACCGGCAGAGCCCGTAGACGACTGCGTCGAGGTCTGCGCGGCATACGGACACTCGCCCGAGTGGCACATCTCCATCGCCCCCAGGTATGGGTAGAGCGCCACGAAGAAGGTCACGAGGATCGCCAGAGAGAGCAGGTATGTGCGTCGCATGCTCACAACGACCGGAGTATACAGCCTCCCGGCGGGGGAGGCGGCCAACCTTGCTCGCCCCGCCAGGAGACCACTCATCGTATGCGCCACGGGCCCGTACCGTCTTCCAGCTATTCCTTCTCCGCCGCCTCTATCTCTTCCAGGTAGCCTTTCATCAACTCTATCTCGGCCGTCTGCTCGTTGATGATCTTGCGGGCCAGGTTCTCGAGTTCGGGGTGCTCGGCCTCATCGAGAGCTTTCTCGGACATATCCACGGCCATCTGGTGGTGCGGGATCATCATGCGCAGGAACATCTCGTCGGTCGCGTCACCGCCCATCATCTCCTGCATGGAACCGCCCATCATCCCTTCCATCATCCCTTCCATCATCCCGGCGGGCATCCCGGAAGTCTGCCCTGCGTCTGGATACCACTCGCCGCGCCATTCCTGCATCTGATCTATCTGCCCGGATTGGCTCTCCTCGATGTCCTCGGCGAGCTCCCGGAGTTCGGGCCTCTTCGAATCGGAGATCATGTGCTTCGAGGACATGATCGCGCCCTCGTGGTGCATGGTCATCCCGTCGATGAACTGGAGGTCAAACGGCCTATCTTCGTCGAAGGAGCCCATCATACCCCCGCCGCTCATCATCGAGCCCATGCCGTCCTCGTCGCCCATAATAGACATCATCGATCCCGTGCCGTTGCCGCGGTCGTCCATCATGCCGCCACCCATCACCGGGCTTGCCTGGGCGACGGCGTAGGCCGCCCCGGCGCCCGCCGCGAGCAGCGTGGCTAGGGCCAGGCCGGCGAACAGGCGTCTGACGCTCCGCATCCCTATACACCGCCTTTCGTCGCGCTTCTCTCGCCGTCGAGGACCTCCAGGGTCCTCTCGTACTCTTCGGCGTCTATCTCGCCGCGGGCGAAACGCTTGCGCAATATCTCTTCGGCGTTCTCCTCCCGAACGCCCGAAACCCCGTTGTCGCCGCCTCTATTCGGGAAAATTCTTATCAAGGCCCAGGCCGCGAAGGCCAGGAGCCCACCCCAGAACAGCAAGGGCAGCAGCATCCAGAGCCAGCCCCCGCCACCCATCATTCCATCCATCATGATCCGTACGCTCCTTCTTGAGATCTCGCCTACGTACCGAGTGTAAGGGAGCCTTCTCAAGGGAGCGTTTGCCCAGGATCAAGATTGGATCAAGGTATTGCAGACTAACGATCCGCGAGCGGCAGCGAGAAAGAGAACCTGGCTCCCTTTCCGGGTCCGGGGCTCTCGGCCCGGATCCTCCCGCCCATCGCCTCGACGAGCGCCCGGGAGATCGCGAGTCCCAGCCCCGAGCCGCCGCGAGCTTCGCTCCGCGAGCGCGACTTCTCGGCCCTGTAGAACCGCTCGAAGACACGTGGCAGATCCCCGGCGGGGATGCCCTCTCCGGTATCCTCGACCCAAAAGGCGATCTCGCCCTCGCGGGCCTCAGCCCCCACGGTGACCCGGCCGCCAGCGGGGGTGTGGCGCAAGGCGTTGCCGAGCAGGTTGGTCAAAACCTGGACGATCCGGTCGCCGTCCGCCAGGACCGGCGGCAGGTTCTCTGGCACGGTATTCTCAAGCTCAAAGCCTTTCTCGTCAAAGAGCGGAGCCATGCGCTCGGCCGCGATCCTGACGGCCTCTGCCGGGTGGACGACCGCTATCTCGAGGTCCAGTTGCCCCGCCTCGGCAAGGGAGAGCCGGCGGAGGTCGTCCACGATCCTACGCATCCGTTCGGCCTCGCCATACAGCAACGCCCACGTCTCATCCGAAGGCTTTACGACGCCTTCCATCAACCCCTCCATGTAACCCTGCAACGTCGAGAGCGGTGTACGCAGCTCGTGGGAGACGTCCCCGATCAACTCCAGCCTCTTCTTCTCCGCCCTCTCCAGGGAAGCCGCCATGGAGTTGAAGCTCTCCGAGAGGGCGCCAAGCTCGTCCGGCTCGCCCACCGGCACACGCTCGCCGTAGCCTCCGGCGGCGATGCGGCGGGTGGCCGCCGCCATGTTACGCAGCGGCCCCACGATCCTCCGCGACACGAAGAGGCTGGAGGCGGCCGCGATCACCGCCGCCACCGCCCCGGCGACCAGTAGCGAGTAGAGAAGGGTCAGCCCGAAGGCCCGGCCCACCGAGCCCATCGCCCCCTCCATGTCCGACGGCC
>JACCSM010000400.1 GCA_013698525.1 Rubrobacteraceae bacterium | reverse complement strand
CGGGAATGACGTATAGGAGAGCCTCCCATGTGTGCCACAGCCCAAACGCGGTCCCTTTGTAACGGACTCGGTATCAATACCCTCGCGAATCGCTTGGCGTCGGCATGGTTCCCCAAGGTGGCCTCGGGAGCTTTCTCCTGTGTACTCCTTGGTGTGTTGGCGTGCGAGGTTAGGATACATCGTTCAGATGCGGACCGAGGAGCGACAGGTCGGCCGGTCCGAGACGGTCGGAAGCGGTCTTGGCCTGATGCCAGAACGGGTAGATCAGCGGGGGGGCGCTCACGTCATCGAGGCGTCGGCGCTCCTCTTCGGAGAGCTCGAGCCCGGAGGCCTCGAGGTTGTCGGCTAGCTGTTCGTCGGTCCGAGCACCGACTATGACCGAGGCCACACCCTGTCGCCCGAGCAGCCACGCGAGGGCCACCTGTGCCGCGGATACGCTGCGACCGTCCGCGATCTCGACCAGCACGTCTATGGTGTCGTAGAGCTTGTCGGTGTCGTGGACGGGAGGCTCATCCCAGCCCTCCACATGCCGTCCCTCAGTAGCGTCTGTGTCGCGCCTGTACTTGCCCGATAGCAGGCCACCGGCCAGAGGGCTCCACACGAGGATTGGGCACTGCTGGTCTATGGCGAGCGGCACCAACTCGTACTCGGCCTCTCGCGCCTGCAGCGTGTAGTGGATCTGCTGGCTGACGTAGCGCTGCAGCCCGAGCTTCTCGGAGATGCCGAGCGCCTTCATCAGCTGCCAGCCTGAGTAGTTGGATGATCCCACATAGCGTACCTTGCCGCTCTCGACAAGGGTGTCCAACGCCTCCAGAGTCTCCTCTAGCGGGGTGAGGCCGTCCCACTCGTGGACCTGGTAGAGATCGATATGGTCGGTGCCGAGTCGTTTGAGACTCTGCTCGCACTGGCGGATAATGTGGTGCCGCGAGAGTCCGGTATCGTTGGGGCCTTCTCCAACAGACATGCGGACCTTCGTCGCAAGCAGCAGGTCGTCTCGCCGGCCCGAGATCGCCTTCCCGAGAATCTCCTCGGACTCGCCACCAGAGTAGATGTTCGCGGTGTCGAAGAGGTTGACCCCGGCGTCCAGGCACATGTCCACCTGCCTACTTGCCCCGGCAACGTCTGTAGAGCCGACCTTGCTGAAGCCACCCTGCCCGCCGAACGTCATCGTGCCGAGGGTCAGGGTAGAGACGAAGAGCCCCGAACGTCCTAGCCTACGATATTGCATAAGGTCCTCCCTACATGGTTGCGTCCTCAAGGTGTGCCAGCCTAGCACGACGAGGTCGATTCGACAGAAGCAGGCAAGGGATAACTTCTGGCTCCTCCGCCAGGTTCGGCGCTTACTGCTTGGCGGTGGAGTGCGGAGTGGCGAGCCTGTAGGATGCATCCGCTGGCCCGTCGCTGCGGCCTGGTCTCGGCGCTGTCGTCTTGCGACGGGGGTGTCCCGAGCGAATAGGAGGAGGCATGGGCAACAGCTTAGAGCAGATGGCGGCGGCCTTCGATCCCCGCGTGCGCGATCTGGCGGCGCGCACTCGAACCCTCATCGTCGACGTCTATCCTGACGTAGTCGAGGTACCGTGGCCGAGACAGAACGTGGCTGGCTACGGTATCGGCCCGAAGAAGATGAGCGAACACTTCTGCTACATCGCCCTCCATGCCGACCACGTCAACCTGGGCTTCAACCAGGGCGCGGAACTGCCAGACCCTGAGGGTCTGCTGGAGGGGCCAGGGAAGATGCTGCGCCACACTAAGGTCGCCGAGCCCGAAGACCTCGAAGTCCCCGCTCTCCGCCGGCTGTTGGAGGTGGCCAGGGCCCACCGCGCGTCGACCCGGCCGGTAGAACCATCTTGCCTCTACACGTCATAATATAGTGGGGTGCAACAGTGCTCCATCCTTGCGTGGTTCCGGCGGGCGGTCGTAGGCGCAGCGTTGCTCTTTGGCACCGCGCTGCTCACCGCTTGTGGGACCTTGGAAGGCGTGGACCTCACCCCTGCATGCCCGCCAGGCGTCGGCAGAGGAAAGTGGGATACAGGTTCCCTGAAAGGCGAGGACGCCGGGATGGGCAGCACCGAGGTGCGCAAGCTTCTCGGGAGCCCCAACTTTGGGGCCACCCCACAGGCGGTGCGCGATCTGGAGAAACGGGTCGTCGACAAGCGCCTGATTGCTGCGCTCCGGCTTCTAACCAAAGAGCACCGGATCTGTGTCCAGACCTTCAAAGAAGGCCACTACTTCCTACCAGGCGTCCCTGATGGCCCACGCATACCCGAGGGCTACGGCAAAGCCGGTGGTTTGCCCAACACCCACTACTATGGCAGGGCCGCCGACGTGTGGTGGGTGGACGGTAAGCCTGTCGAAGGCAACGCTACGGCCCCAGGCGCGTTGGAGGTAGGTAAGATCCTGGCTAGCATTGCATCTGAGAGGAGGCCGGATCAGATAATAGGGCCGCCCACATGGACCGAGACTCTTGGGTACGGACGCAAGAGGGGATGGGTCCTGGCCCCCGACCAACTCGGGCTGCACAGGGATCACATCCACATCGGTTACATGAATGACGGCGGGTAGAGGAAGGATTGTCCCTTCCTCTACCCGCGCTGGTCAGCATTTCAGCTTCTTGTTTGCTGAACTGGGCGACCGGCTCACTATCGCTTCGAGCAATTGTTTCAGCGGGGATGTAAGGGCTCGTACCCGAGTTCCTCCAGCTGGTGGGCGATTACCCGGTATCCTTCGTCGTTGGGATGCAACCCGTCCGCGCTCATGCCCTCGTTACCGAGGCGGACTTCAACGTAGGGTATGCAGCCGTCGGCTGCCGCCGAGTCGATGTGGCTGGTCACCTCGTTTACGTAAGGCTCGAAGGTCCCCTCGGTCTGCGGAGTGTACCCGAGACCCACCGTGCGGATGATGGGGTTGTGTGTGGAACGAAAGCTCAAGACCTCTTCGATTATGGCATCCCAATTGCGTTCGATCCTCTTCACGACCTTGCGCAGACACGCCTGGTTCTGCGGGCCTCCGCAGGTGCCGCTCTCGTACGAGCTCCTCGCCTGCCCCAGGTCGTTGAGGCCGATGTTGAGCGTGACGACCTCAGCCCCACTCAGCGCCTTTCGCATCGCCGGGTCTTTATGGAGTGATTCGAGCAGCTGGGTGCTTGTCTGGCCACTCAGGCCCAGGTTGGTGACTCTGACACTGGCGCCCGTTTCGCTATGTAGATGCTCCGCGTAGCGGGCCACGTAGCCCCGGCGTGCGCCCATCCCCGCGGCCAGGGAGTCGCCCAGGGCCACGTAGTCCCACTTTGCGCGGGAGTCGGTCGTTGTGGTTTCGCCTTCGCGGGCGGACGCAGCCCCGGCACGTTTGTCCGAAGTCGTGGTTCCCTGATGCACTGACTTCTGCCCGGCATCTTCACCGGCATGCTGCGTCTCTCGCTCCGCCCCTGGGGAGCAGGCTACCAATGTGATCGACAGGGCTGCCAGTAATATGAGGAGCCTCACGCTGACCGCTCCCAGTGGGGAAGCATCGCTACGTGCGGTATCCATGAGCCGGCACACTTTCCCGCCGCGCCCAAGGAAGGAGTTGCGGCGGAAAGGATGCATGACCACCGATGCCATCCGCAACATCAGTGGACTCTTGCAGATCTCCCTACCCGCTTACTCCGATCACCTGGG
>JACCSM010000386.1 GCA_013698525.1 Rubrobacteraceae bacterium | reverse complement strand
TGCGGGAGATACAAGAGGGCATCAAGCACGGCGTGAGGAAGATCAACGTCGACACCGACCTGCGTCTGGCGGCGACGGGCGCGATCCGCAAGGCCTTCGCCGAAGACCCTTCGGAGTTCGACCCTCGCTACTACCTGAAGCCTGCCAGGGCAGCGATGCAGAAGGTCGTAAAGGCGCGTATGGAGGCTTTCGGACAGGCAGGCCACGCGAAGGACTACGATCCCATCTCGCTCCCCGACATGGCAGTCCGCTACAAGGAACAGGGCCACCAGCTGACGGTGACGTAAGCAAGACCATCAGGGAGCACGCCGGTAGAGGGCCCGGGTGAACGAGAGCGAGGAGAAGGGCCGAGGCTCCTGGCCCTGTGGAGGGCTCCGGAACGTTTGTGAACGAGGCAAGAGGTTTCAACGCCGATAACCACCGCTCAGCCAGCGGAATCTGTGCTACAGAGAAAGCGAATCTCGCGCAACAGGCGCATCAGTTGGTTACCGTCATACGAGTACGGCAGGCTCGGGCAGCGGGAAGAGAGTGAGGAAGCGTTCCACCGCCGCCTCGTCGCCTTCGATCTTCACGTCCCCCGAGCGCAGCGCCTCTGCCAGCGGGCAACTATTGTAGACCAGCCCGGCCAGCGTATTCGAGTCGGCCTCGATGGTCGCGTCGGGCCGCTCTGCGCTGCCGCGTTCGATCTCGAAGCTGCTTCCGCTCACCTCGGCCAGGAAGCGGTTCTCTCCCATTCTCAACTCGTAGCTCGCCTCGAGACCCTCGGCAGCGCCAGGGTCGAACATCGTTCGGAAGGAGAGGATCAGGGAGTCAACACCGAGAGGCGCGTCGTCGGGTTTGGACGGAGAGCGGGCGCCCCACCTGCCGAGCCTGATGATGACCGGTTCCAATTCCTCGCCCCAGTCGGTCAACTCGTAGATCCTCGAAGCTGCCGGCGGAGGGAGCCTGCGGCGTCGCACGATCCCGGCCGCCTCCAACCCGCGTAGCCGCTCGGCGAGGACGTTGGGACTGGCCTGGGGCAACCCGGCCCGAAGGTCCGTGAATCGCTTCGGCCCCAATAGCAACTCGCGTACCACCAGCAGCGCCCAGCGCTCGCCGACGAGGTCGAGCGCATGCGCCGCCGCACACCCGTCGTCGTATGTGCGTTTCGTCGCCATGCCGGAGAGTATACCATCGTAAGTACTGAAATCTGTATATCTTGATCAGATTTGGAAGACTCGTAGTTGTTTTTTAGGACTATTGTCGTATTCTCCGACCAGATGATGTTGCGATCTCGGGAAACGGAGACGATCTAGATGATTGAGCGCGAGGAGGGGTCTTCAGAGCAGGTGGGTGGCCAGAAGCGTCGGGTGGCTCTATACGTGCTTTGTGTGGGGATGCTCATGATCGTTCTTGATGCTACGGTGGTGAATGTGGCACTGCCGGCGATCCAGGACGACCTTGGTTTCACGCAGTCTGGTCTTGCCTGGGTCGTCAACGCCTATCTGATCGCCTTCGGCGGTTTGCTGCTGCTCGCCGGGCGGCTCGGGGACCTGATCTCCCGCAGGGGGATGTTCCTTGTCGGCCTCGCGGTGTTCACGGTGGCCTCGCTGCTTTGTGGTGTCGCGCAGAGCCAGGAGTTGCTGGTCGCGGCCCGCTTCGTTCAGGGTGCTGGCGGCGCTATGACCTCCGCTGTGATCCTTGGAATGATCGTCACCATGTTCCCAGAGCCGCGGGAGCAGGCGAAGGCAATCGGCATCTTCGCATTCGTCGCCTCCGCCGGTGGCGCGGTTGGTCTACTCGTCGGCGGCGTGCTGACCCAGTCCATAAGCTGGCACTGGATCTTCTTCGTGAACCTCCCGATTGGTATCGCGACGGCGGTGCTCGCCTGGCGGCTGATCGACCCGGACAAGGGCATCGGGTTCGGTGATGGCGCGGACGTCCCAGGTGCTGTCCTGATCACCGGCTCCCTGATGCTCGGCGTCTATACGATAGTCAATCCGGCTGCGGAGTACGGCTGGGGCTCCGGTCGTACGCTGACGATGGGCGCCCTCTCGCTCGTGTTATTGGCGGCTTTCGTAGCCCGCGAAGCGACAGCGCGCAACCCGCTCGTGCCGCTGCGGATCTTCCGGTCGCGCAACGTCACGGGGGCGAACCTGGTACAGGTGCTGAGCGTCGCTGGGATGTTCGGGATGTTCTTCCTCGGCGCGCTCTACCTGCAGCGAATCCTCGCCTACGATGCCCTGCAGACCGGGCTCGCGTTCCTGCCCGTCACTATCCTGATGGGAACCCTGTCGGTCCACTATACCGACCGCCTGGTAATGCGCTTCGGGGCCAGGAAATTGGTGCTCGGCGGCCTCGCGCTTTTCATGGCCGGGCTCGCGCTGTTCGCGCGGGCGCCGGTCGACGGAGATTACGTGGTTCACATCCTGCCTGTGATGGTCCTTCTCGGCATTGGGGCCGGCCTCTGCTTCCCGGCGCTCATGACGTTGGCGATGTCGGGCGCCACGTCCAGCGATGCAGGGCTGGCCTCAGGCCTGATCAATACGACAGCACAGGTCGGCGGCGCCCTTGGTCTGGCCGTGCTCGCGACCCTGTCTGCATCGCGGAGCAACGCGCTGATCGGGGCCGGCGAGCCCACCGCGGCGGCCTTGACGAGCGGCTACCACCTCGCGTTCGGGATTGGGGCCGGACTCGTTGTCGTGGCTATCGCTATCGCCGTGACGGTGCTGCAGCCCGAAGGCCAGGCAAAGGAAGAAATCGAAGAACCCGTCGACTGCGAAGCGGCGTAGGTTCCAGACCGCCGAGAATCCAACGAACAGGAGGATGAACGTGTTGCTCGAGGGTAAGAACGCCGTGATCTACGGAGGGGGAGGAAACGTAGGCGGCGCGGTGGCCCGTGCGTTCGCCGGAGAGGGGGCCAGGGTCTTCCTCGCAGGACGCACCATCGCGACGCTCGACGAGGTCGCCGAGGACATAACCTCTGCTGGAGGAGTGGCCGAGACGGCTCAGGTCGACGCCCTGGATGAGCTGGCCGTCGAAGAGCACATCGGCGGGGTGGTGGAGCGAGCGGGGAACGTTGATGTATCCTTCAACGCCATCTCGATCCAGGACGTACAGTTGATCCCGCTCGTGGAGATGTCGCACGAGGATTTCATGCGCCCGATCAGCACAGGCACGACGACGCATTTCCTGACCGCCAGGGCGGCGGCGCGGCAAATGTCCACGCATGGCTCCGGCGTGATCCTGACGTTTTCCGCCTCGGCCGTCCGCGCGTTCTTCCCCGGCGTCCACGTGGGAGGCTTCGGGATCGCGTGTACGGCGATCGAAGCCCTCACAAAGCAGCTCGCGGCGGAGGTCGGGCCAAGCGGTATCCGAGTGAACTGCCTGCGTTCAGAAGGGATCCCAGAGTCCTGGGAGGGTGCTTCGACCGAGGACTGGTCGGCTCCGACAGAGGAGGTGGAGGCGTTCTTGAAGGAAAGGTCGCTGCTGGGGCGGGTAACGACGCTGGCCGATGTAGGCAACGCGGCGGCGTTTCTGGCGTCGGATCTTGCCGCCGCCACCACCGGAACCGTCTTCAACCTGACAAGCGGCACGGTCGTGGATTAGGCTCGCACGACCGCTCCGGCCCTCCCCAGAACGGCTACGGAAACGCGAGAACATCAAGGAGATACGGTCATGGAAATAAACTATCTGGCCGTCGTCGTGGCCACCGTTGCGGCGTTCGTGGTGAGTTCGGTATGGTACGGCGTGCTCGGCAGCCAGCTCGCTCGACTGAACGACGCGTACGCGGATTCGGCACGACCACCCGTGTGGATAATGCTCGTCGAATTCGCCAGGAGCCTCGTCGTTGCTTACGTGCTCGCGGTCCTGGCCGGGCTCGTTGGCGACGCAGGATTGGGAGGCGCCGTGCAACTCGGGGCAGTGCTATGGATTGGATTTCCCGTCGTGCTTCTCGTGGGCTCCGTGATTCATGAGAACGTCCCGTGGAAGCTGGCGGCCATTCACGCCGGTGACTGGCTCGTGAAGTTGGTAGTCATCGCTGTCATCGTTGGCGTATGGCGCTAGATCGCCTGAGGGGACCATCAACCAGAGAGGAGAGCACAATGAACCTTCCGCACGTAGTGTCACGAGCAGAGTGGCTCGCTGCCCGCGAGGAGCTATTGAAGAAGGAGAAAGAAGCCACCCGCGCTCGCGACGCGCTCAACGCCGAGCGTCGCATGTTGCCGATGGTCAGGATCGAAAAGGATTACGCCTTCGAGGGGCCTGACGGCGAGGCGAGTTTACTCGACCTTTTCGAGGGGCGTCGCCAGCTCATCGTCGGCCACTTCATGTTCGATCCGGACTGGGACGATGGCTGTCCGAGCTGCTCGGCTGGGGCTGATGAGATCTCTGCTGGTCTCCTCGACCATCTTAACGCCCGCGAGACGACGCTCGTCCAGGTCTCGCGGGCCCCCATCGCCAAGATCGAGGCGTACAAGGCGAAGAAGGGCTGGACCTTCCCGTGGTACTCCTCGTTCGGGAGCGACTTCAACTACGACTTCGACGTCACCATAGACGAGTCCGTCGCCCCGGCCGTCTACAACTACCGGACGAAAGCCGAGCATGAGCGGGCGGGCACGGGTTATTACTTCGACGCCGAGCAGCCCATCGAGCAGCCAGGCTCGAGTTACTTCCTGCGCGACGGCGACGACGTTTTCCACACCTACTCAACCTTTGGCCGCGGCGCCGAGATGACCGGCGGCTCGTACTACTTCCTCGACCTGACCGCGCTCGGCCGGCAGGAGGAATGGGAGGAGCCGAAGGGTCGCGCGAGCGACGCGCACGGTGCCACCCCCGACTTCTCGGAGTGAGCCAGGATCTCGCGTAGCCGGCGACTATCTGGCAAGCATTAGAAAGGGAAACGCTCATGAACGACCTTCAGCAGCAGGTCCAGCAAGCCATCGACGGGCTCGTCGAGTCCGGTGCCGAGCGCGGTCTGCAGGTAGCCGTATACTGGCGTGGCGACCTGGTGGTAGACACCGTTGCTGGCGTCGCCGACCCGGCGACCGTACGCCTGGTCACTCCGGACACGCCATTCTACGCCTACTCGGTCGGCAAGGGCGCGACCGCGACCGTGGCGCACGTGCTCGTAGAGCGTGGAGAATTCGATTACGACACTAGAATCGTCGAGTTGTGGCCCGAGTTCGGCGCCCACGGCAAGGAGAAAGCGACCATCCGCCACGCCCTGACGCACACGGTCGGCGTTCCCGGCATACCGGCCGACACCACGCCAGAAGACCTGTGCGACTGGGACAAGATGTGCGCGGTGATCGCCGACGCCGAGCCCTGGTGGGAGCCGGGTACAAAGACCGCGTATCACGCCTACCCGTTCGGCTACATCATCGGCGAGATCGTGCGCCGGGCCACCGGAAAGCCGATCTCGCAGGTCCTGCGAGAGGACGTGGCCGGGCCCCTGAGTATCGCCGACGAGCTTTTCTTCGGCGTCCCCGAGCCCGAGCTGGGCAGGCTGGCCCGGCTGGAGGACGCGGAAGGCAGCGCGGAATTTCTCGCCTCGATGCCCGATGACTCACCGTTCTTCGAGTTGGGACCGCGGGCGGTGACTCCGACCGCCGAGTTCGGCAACCGCCCGGACATACTGATGGCCGACATCCCAGCGGGCGGCAAGATGACAGCGCGTGCGGTGGCGCACATGTACGCCGCGCTGGTTGGCGAGGTGAATGGCGTTCGGCTGGTCTCGGCCGAACGGCTGCGCGAAGTATCGGCCGTGGCGTTCAGCGGCGTCGACCAGATCATGGAGTTCCCGTCCACATGGGCGCTGGGTTACTCCGTCGGTCGTATCGGGACAGAAGCGAAAGAGACCCCGACCGTGTTCGGATATGGGGGCGTCGGTGGAAGCTACGCTTATGCTGACACCGCAACCGGGATCGCGTTCGCACTGACCAAGAACAGGCTCACCCCGGATTTCAGTGCCGCCGAACAAGTTGCCGGGATCGTCACGAACGCGGTCGCCGACGGCTAGCCAGTAGTGTGGACCGGGCCACGATACGTCGTATTTCGGCCCTTGGATAGAAGGAGGTTTGACATGAGCAATGTTATCTTCGACATGGGAATGTCGCTGGATGGATTCATCGCCGGGCCGAACGCCGGTCCACGGAACGCCCTTGGCGATGGAGGTATGCGGATCCATCGATGGGTGTTCGATCTGGAGAGCTGGCGCGAGCGCCAAAGCCTCGTAGGCGGCCAGACCAATCGGGATGATGAAGTCTCTAATGAGACATTCGCCCGCACCGGGGCTTACGTGATGGGCAGGCGGATGTTCGACGAGGGAGAGGTGGGGTGGCCGGATCCCCCGCCCTTCCGCGCGCCGGTCTTCGTCCTCACCCACCATGAGAGAAAACCCTGGGTCAGACAAGGAGGTACGACCTTCACGTTCGTCACCGACGGCATCGAAAGCGCCATCAAGCAAGCAAGAGCGGCCGCGGGCGACAAGGATGTCAGGATCGCGGGGGGCGCGAATACCATTCAACAGTTCATCAAAGCCGGACTGCTCGATGAACTGCAGATCCACCTCGCCCCCATATTGCTCGGCGATGGAGTACGGTTGTTCGACCATCCAGGCACCGAGCAGATCGAACTGGAAAAAACCAGGGTGATCGATTCCCCCAGGGTCACACATCTCACGTTCCGCGTCGTCAAGGAAGATTGACATGAGAAAACTCATCGCGTTGGAGTTAGTGTCGGTGGATGGCGTCATGGAGGCGCCGGAAGAGTGGGCTTTCTCCTACTCCGACGACGAGATGAACGAGGCGAACGCGTCGGGGATGGCCGCGTCGGACGCATTGTTGTTGGGGCGGGTAACGTACGAGGGCCTTGCCGCCTTCTGGCCCAATCAGCCAGGCGGCGATCCGATGGTGGACTACATAAACAGCGTGCCAAAGCTCGTCGTCTCCACGACGCTGGAGGAGCCTCTGGAGTGGAACAACTCGACCCTGATCAAAGGAAACGTCGTAGATGAGATCACGGACCTGAAGCGACAGCGGGGCAAGGACATCACGATCATAGGCAGCGCCGTCCTCGTCCGGTCGCTGCTGCGCGATGGGCTCCTCGACGAGCTGAGGCTCATGGTCCATCCTGTAGTCCTGGGCAGTGAGAGGCGCCTCTTCGAGGACGGTGGAGATCGGGAAGTTCTGGAACTCGCAGA
>JACCSM010000383.1 GCA_013698525.1 Rubrobacteraceae bacterium | reverse complement strand
CCGATAATGTTTTCTGGAGGAAGCCGCATGCCGTCGAAGACGAGCTCGCTGGTCGCGTTGTTCATCATCACCCGCCTCGGTCTCACGGTGAGGCCTTCTGCCTTCCTCAGGTCCACGAGGAAGACGGAGAGGCCGCCGGAGCGTTTTTCGATCTCCTCGAGGGGTGTTGTGCGGGCGAGCAGGATCATGAGGTCAGACTGCTCGACCCTGGAGATGTAGATCTTGCGCCCGTTCACGACGTATTGGTCGCCCTCGCGCGTCGCACTCGTCCGTATGGCCGTGGTATCGGTCCCCGCTTCGGGCTCGGTGACGCCGAAGGCCTGCAACCTCAGATCTCCCCTGGCTATCTTTGGCAAGTACTCCCTTTTTTGTTCTTCGGAGCCGTGTCTGAGGAGCGTGCCCATGGTGTACATCTGGGCGTGGGCCGGGCCCGCGTTGGCGCCGCTCCGGTTGACTTCACCGAGGATCACGCACCCCGCCGAGAGGCCGAGGCCCATACCACCGTACTCCTCAGGTATGAGCGCGCCGAGGTAGCCGGCCGCGGTCATCGCCACGACGAACTCCTCAGGGTAGCGGCGCCCGGCATCGAGATCACGCCAGTACTCGTTCGGGAAGCGGGAGCATACCTCCCTGACGCCCCGGCGTAGATCCTCGTGTGTCTCCGTCAAGACCAGGGGTTCCGAGGAGCGGGTGCCAGGGCCGGGTGGCATTCCGGGCCTGTCTGCGAGACGATGACCACGAAATCGACTTTACCATAACCCGAATTCAGGGGGGGAAGCATGGCTATCAAAGAGGGGTGGCGGGGGCGCTTTTTCGAGGACTTCGAGGTGGGTGACGTCTACGAGCATCAGCTGGGGCGCACCGTGACGACAACGGACAACCTGTGGTTTACGCTCCTTACGCAGAACACGGCCCCGATCCACGTGGACCACGCCTACGCCGCCATGACCGAGTTCGGCCGTCCTCTAGTCGACTCTACCTTCACCGTCGCCCTGGTGACCGGCCAGAGCGTCACGGACGTCTCCCAGAACGTCTTCGCCAACCTCGGGTGGGATGAGATCCGGCTCCCCGCTCCCGTCTTCGAGGGGGATACGATCTACTCCAGAAGCGAGGTCATCGAGAAGCGCGGGTCGCACTCACGGCCAGGCGTGGGCATCGTGACGGTGAGAACTACAGGCTACAACCAGGAGGGCAAGACGGTCATCACCTTCTTGCGAACCGTCATGGTCTACAGGCGGGGTCACGCGCCCGAAGTGCCCCGTCCCGCTCCCGAGGCATAATGAGAGGGATGAAACCGGAAGCTGGCGAATCACCGGCCGGGGTCTACCGGCGCCACCTGGAGTCGGGCGTGCTCGGCTTCCAGCGCTGCGCCGGTTGCGGAGCTGCGATCTTCTACCCGCGCGTTATCTGCCCCTTCTGCGGGAGGCCCGATCCTACCTGGGAGACAAGTTCTGGTCATGGGGTCGTCTACGCGACGACGGCCGTGTACAGGCGGGAAGGCGACCCATACAACGTCGTCCTCGTCGACCTGGAAGAGGGCTTCAGGATAATGAGCCGCGTCGAAGCCGCGCCGGCGGAGGACGTAGAGGTCGGGGCGAGGGTGACGCTCAGGGTAGACCACGAAGGCGATGATCTTATCCCCGTCTTCGTGCTAAGAGACGAGGGCCGATGAGCCCGAGGGGGAAGGTGGCCGTCGTCGGGGTCGCTGAGTCTGACCTCGGGGAGGTTGGGCCAGGGTTCACGCCCCTGGATCTTATCGGGCAGGCCACCATCCGCGCCCTCGAGGACGCCGGCCTTGCCAAGTCTGACGTTGACGGCCTGTTCTCGGCCTCGCCCTACTACCATATGCCTACTCTCTCGGTCGGCGAGTACCTCGGTATAAGACCCCGTTACTCAGACGCGACGAGCATGGGCGGCTCCTCGTTCGTCTCCCACCTCTTCCACGCTGCCGCCGCGATAGACGCGGGGCTCTGCGAGGTCGCCCTCATAACCTAAGGCTCGACGCAGCGCTCTGGTGGCGGACGCCTCGTCACAGGCTCGGAGACCGACCCCTACGAGGCCCTTTACAATCCCCGCTACCCCGTCAGCATGTACGCCCTGGCCGCATCCCGCCACATGCACGAGTACGGCACCACGCGCGGGCAACTGGCCGAGGTAGCCGTCGCCGCCAGAGGGTGGGCGAAGCTCAACCCGAAAGCGTTCATGCGCGAAGACCTTACCGTCGAGGAAGTACTCTCCTCGCGCATGGTCTCCTCGCCCTTGGGCGTCAGGGATTGCTGTCTCGTCACTGACGGTGGCGGGGCGGTGATCGTAACCAGCGCCGAGAGGGCCAGGGATCTCGACGTGACTCCTGTCTACCTGCTGGGAGCCGGTGAGGCCCACTGGCACCGCAACATAAGCCAGATGCCTGATCTCACGGTCTCGGCCGCCGCCGAGTCGGGGTCGCGGGCCTACGCAATGGCCGGTGTGGGACCGGAGAATGTCGATGTGGCGATGCTCTACGACGCGTTCACCATAAACACCGTGTTGTTCCTGGAGGATCTGGGATTCTGCGAAAAAGGGGACGGTGGGGCCTTCGTCTCGGGGAGTAGGATCTCACCAGGAGGGGAGCTCGCCGTCAACACCAGCGGGGGCGGTCTCTCGTACAACCACCCTGGCATGTACGGACTGCTCCTGATCGTCGAGGCCGTACGCCAGCTCCGCGGGGAATGCGGCGACCGCCAGGTGCAGAACGCTAACATCGCCCTCGTCCACGGAAACGGGGGCGTACTCTCGAGCCAGGTAACCGCCCTCCTCGGCTCCGAGAGCACGCTCTGAATGGTGCCACCGCCGGCATAGAGGCAGGATCTTAAGAGAGGATTAAACATGCAGCGTCCCTCGTTCGCCTCCTCTGGAGACGTCAGCCGGCGTGATAGAATTCCAATATGACTGATACGACAAAGAAGATACAGAAGACGGAAGAAGAGTGGCAGGACCAGCTCACCTCTGAGCAGTACCGCGTCACGCGGATGAAGGGTACAGAGCGGCCGTTCAGCGGTGAGTACTACGACAACAAGGAGGAGGGTGTCTACAGCTGTGTAGCGTGCGGGACGCCCCTGTTCGCGTCGGATAGCAAGTACGATTCCGGCACAGGCTGGCCGAGCTTCTGGCGGCCGCTCGACGACGCGAACGTCGAGACGGAGGAGGACGGCAGCCTCTTTATGCGCCGCACGGAGGTACACTGCGCCGTCTGCGGCGCCCACCAGGGACACGTATTCGACGACGGACCCGCCCCTACGGGCCAGCGCTACTGCATCAACTCAGCCGCACTACGCTTCGACCCTGAAGCCACAGCGGAGTAGCTTCTAGGCCGTAGCGACGCCCCTTACCGCCTTGTCGGGGGCGTTGTTGTGTTTTCTGATCCATCCAGCAACGCCGGCCTCCTCTAAGCTTGCTTCCAGGCGAGAGCTCTGGAGGTAAGTACCGGATGACGACGCAGAAGATACAAGAAGAGCGCGTACAGAACCTGAACGACGCGGACTTGGGAGAAGGGGATTACGTCCTGTACTGGATGCAGTCCTCCCAGCGCGCCGAGCAAAACCACGCGCTCGAGTACGCCGTGCAGCGGGCGAACGACCTGGAGCAGCGACTGCTCGTGCTCTTCGGCCTCACCGAGGACTACCCCGAGGCCAACCTCCGACACTACGCATTCATGCTGGAAGGGCTGAAGGACGCCCAGGAAGCCCTCAGAAAGCGCGGCATCCTGATGGTCGTCCGTAAGGGCTCACCCGATGAGGTAGCCCTCGACGTGGGCGAAGGCGCCTCCCTCATCGTCACCGACCGCGGCTACATGCGCCCGCAGAAGAGGTGGCGCGAGCAGGTCGCCAGAGAGGCGGGTTGCCTCGTGACACAGGTCGAGTCCGACGTGGTCGTGCCCGTCGAACTCGCTTCGGGCAAGCAGGAGCACGCAGCGAGGACCCTCAGGCCCAAGATAGGCGAGTACCTCGAAGATTTCCTCGCTGAACTCAAACCCACGAAGCCGGAGAAGCAGTCGCTCGACATGTGGTCCGACGGCCTGGACCTGTCGGACATCGAGAAGGTACTCGACGGCATGGACCTCGACCGGAGCGTGAGCGCCCTGAGTCACCTCTACAAGGGCGGAACCTCAGAGGCCAAAAAGATGTTCCGCCGTTTTCTGAAGGGGAGCCTCGGCGACTACGTCGAACATCGCAACCAGCCGCAGACCGACGACGTCTCGCACATGAGCAAGTACCTACACTTCGGACACGTCTCCCCGATCTGGCTCGCACTCACAGCCAGAAGAGCCAAGACAAAGCAGGACAACATCGAATCCTTCGTCGAAGAGCTGGTCGTGAGGCGCGAGCTATCCATGAACTTCGTCCTCTACACCCCAGACTACGATTCTTACTCGAACCTCCCCGATTGGGCGAAGAAGACGCTCGAAGAGCACAGGGACGACGAGCGAGAGTACACATACACCAGAAAGCAATTGGAGAACGCCGAGACGCACGATGAGTACTGGAACGCGGCGATGAAGGAGATGGTCCACACAGGCTACATGCATAACTACATGCGCATGTACTGGGGGAAGAAGATCCTGGAGTGGTCCAACACCCCGGAGCACGCCTACAGGACCACGCTCTACCTCAACAACAAGTATTTCCTCGACGGCCGTGACCCAAACTCCTTCGCCAACGTAGCCTGGGTCTTCGGCCAGCACGACCGCGGCTGGCCCGAACGTGAGGTCTACGGCAAGGTCCGCTACATGTCAGCAAGCGGCCTGGAGCGCAAGACGAAGCCGGATCAGTACGTCGAGAAGGTCGAGAAGAGGATCGCGGCTTCAGGCTAACCCCTGAGCCTCGTCGTATACTTCCGCCCGGAATACTCGACGGGCAGAGGTAGGACTCTGGGTTTCCGAGAGGGCATAGAGAGCGCCACCCACGAAACGGATGCGGCCGCGAGCGCATTCGAGTTCGACGAGCCTTTCTCGAGCCTGCTCTCGACTACGCGAGACGTGCTCTTCTCACCGCAGCGCTTCTTCGACGAGTTGCCGCCGGATGGGCCGCTCGGAGCGCCCATACTCTACTTCCTTATCTGCTCGGTGATCACAGCGGTCATCAACGTGCTTGCGAGCCTCACCTTCCTCACCGTGCCCACAGGGATCTCCGTGGCGAGCGGCTCATTGGACACGGGACTGCTCCTCAGAGTCCTGGCGATAGTTCTATTCGCTGTGAATAAGCTATAGGTGGTTGCGGGCGGCGTCTCGGATCGGCCTGACCCATCTATTCGCAGGCCTAAAAGTGCCTTCCGAGTGACCCGTCGGTCGTTCCAGGGCGTCGCCCGCAACCTCCC
>JACCSM010000153.1 GCA_013698525.1 Rubrobacteraceae bacterium | reverse complement strand
TTTGAAAATATGGCATCCATCAGCTAGAATCTGCTCCGCTTTACGGCAAGGCCCCATCGTCTAGTGGCCAAGGACATCGCCCTCTCACGGCGAAAACCCGGGTTCGAACCCCGGTGGGGTCACTCTCGAAAATTCGCTAATTCGGCGGATTCCCTTTGCCTCCGCACCAAACCAGAGAACGCGCCTCATAAGCGCGACGTGAGCTATCGAAAACTTGAGGCACATTCGATAATCTGCGTACACAAGGTAGGGAATTCGCGCAAGTTTGCCAAAATAATTCCAGAATTAGCCCAGTTGAAGTGTGTACCCTGGGATGTTGGGGTGTACGATCAATGGTACGCAACAGGGGCGGGAGTCTACACCTTTCTTCTTCCGTCCCACTAGAAAAGGGGTATGTGGGGATGAGAAAGATAGTTCTTACGTTGGCGATGGCCGCGGCAGCATTACTCATGGTGGGGTGCGCCGAGCCAAACGCGCAACAGGACAAAGCGGAGCGGCAAAACGCTTCCAAGAAGCAGCAGGCCGCTCCTGAACAAGAGAAGACGGTTGTGGTAAACGAGGGGATGAGCAAGAAGGAGGAAGAGAAACTAAACGAACGGTTGGCCGACCTGGAAGACAAGGTCGACGACAAACCCCAGCAGGAGACCACGAAGCAGGAGACCGGTGACCCCGAGCAGGAGACCGAGGGCACTGAAGACCAAGCCCTTGAGGCGGCCCAGGACTACTACGCAGCCGCTGCCGCAGGCAACTACAACTACACGTACGATGCACTTACCTCTGCCGCCCAGAGCCAGTTCTCCGAAGAGGATTGGGTGGCCGCGAATACCGCACTAGGTAGCGACGCAGGGGTCTATGACATCGACTCGACCAATGTGGTGGACGATTCGACGGTAGACGTTTATCTGACCATTACTTCAGCGGACGGTTCTAGCTCCGAGCGCGCTACGCAGTTTGTCCTGGAGACCAGTAGTTGGAAGCATGAGCTTACCCAGTCCGAGTACGAGCTCTTTGCTGGCGCCATCGAACCCGCCACTGCCAGCGCCACTGCCAGCGCTTCGGCCTCCTCGAGCGCTAGCGCGTCAGCCACCGGCGATACCAAGCACGTTGAGATCGTTATCACCTCGAACGAGCCCGCCGACGTTTCTATCAACGACGACAGCCTCAACTGGTTCATCAACGAAGAGATAGTCGGAACTGAGACCTACGAGCGGGACATCGCAGCGAACTCGGGGCTCTCGGTCAGCGCCACTACGGATGCTTACCAGGCCCAGACCACGATAGAGGTCTACGAGAACGGCGAACTGGTCGCCCAGGATTCCGACCCTAATGGCTTCGCCATAGTGAATTACTAGTTCCCGTAATCAGAAACGATCTCCAGCGGACCGTACATGATAGCCGCCCATAAGAAGGCGGCTATCTTCTTTGAATAGGCCAACGCCGATAGCAACAGCGAAGAGCGCGGAGATGGAAGTTGCGGCCAGAGTTCGCAGCCAATCTCCTAACACCTCGGGATTCAGACGATGGACCGGTAGCGTAATGGCTACGGCCACGACGATGGCTAGGATAACGATAGCGAATGTACTACTACGAAGCTGCCGTATCATTATCCAAGCATTCTATGCTGCCACGATGTACGGAGGGCTTTATTTTAGGAAGAGCAGCGCGAATATCGCCCCTATCGCCGTTCCAACGAACGCCTGCGAGAGCGTATGCGCCCAGGGCCTTACCCTGGCATAAAGTACGAGCGGGAGAACGAGAACGAAGACGAGCCCCAGTGGACCGAGAATTAGTGGTCCCGCCAGCGCGGCGTGTCCGGCTACGGTGGCGTGGGCGCTGGCCTTCCAAAATAGCGTGACGGCGGCGACTATCGCGGCAGCCAGGCCCATCGAGAGCGTCGTCCGAAAGAGGACGACGGGCGCGTCGAAGAGCCACAGGGCGGCGAGCAGACCGATGAAGGCGGCGAGCAGGAAGATGGCGGGCGCGAGACGTTCGGCGCGGGCGGGGATCCAGAATCCCCCTACTCTCCGTCGCCGTCGCATGAGGAGCACGTACGCGGCAACAACCGCCGCCGCGAGCAACTCCACGGCCAGGTAGAGCAGAGCGTCGGATGCAGGACTCTCCGAGAAAGCAACGAGCGCGAAGAGCGCGGTGAAGATAAAGAATGGGTTGAGGACGTTGGTCAGGGTGGAGGCGAGTGGCGGGGGATGCGGCGCGGTCATGGAGAGTAAAATCTAGCATGTGCGCAAAGTAGATACACGGGACGCGAGCGGGGACCGCGCCCTCGCGCTGTGGCACGAACTGGGACGCCTGTACGCCACGACGGAGGGTGGATGGAACAGGGCGGTGATGCTGAGTTTCACGGTCGTGCTCGGGGTTGGGGCGCTGGTACTTGCCTCGGGGTTCTTCTTCGGGACGGGATGGGCCGGGACGCCTCCCTCACCGTGGACCGCGCTCACGGCGGCGGCCGTGCCGGTGGCGGCGGGGACTATGGCGGGCGGTGGTCTGTTTCTCC
>JACCSM010000038.1 GCA_013698525.1 Rubrobacteraceae bacterium | reverse complement strand
AATAGAAGAAGCAACCGACGCAGAAGCCCGCCAGGGCGACGCCGGCCGCGGCAGCCACCGCCAGCGAGAGCCCCCAGCCTACCACCTCCAGGCCGAGGAGGAACGCCAGCTGTGCCCCACCGAGCACCATCGCTGCGAGAGTGTTATTAAAGCGCATCAACCGGGGGTCTTCTACTTCGCCGGCACTTAGCGCCTTGGCGTTCCGTTTCGGCAAGAGGAGCCTGCCTGCCTGGAAGATGAGGCTCCCTCGTCGCCCAAACAACACGGCGGAGAGTACGACTAAGAAGAGCGCCGTGGTCAAAAGCGGCTGTCGCAGGATCAGCCCGCCTACCACCCCCACCACTAGGACCCAACGGTTCAGATGTACGATGGGCAGCGGTATGTCCCTGTCTCGATCAACGCAAACCATAGGCGTGCTTCCTTCCTCCTGGCCCGCTGGGAAAGGCGGACCGACACTCACCTCTGACAAATTGTTTGTATAGCGGCATGATACGCCACCCGGCTAAGAAGTGCGGCTTGTCGTTCGCACGGAGGTCTTGAACGGATCTTGCGTAACTTCCGAGAATCCCCCTTCCACGCACTACGTTGAATAGCGCATAGTCCCGATCCTACAGGGTCGGGATCCTCTAACAGCAGTAAGTCCCGGTCCTAGTGAGCGTCGGTTTCTTGAGTCTGTTGCATGCACAGTTGGAAGGCGAGACGGGCGAAGGCTTCTCCTGTGGGGTCATCGCGAAGTCTCGCCCTCTTTTCTTCGGCGATCCAGTTAGCGGCTTCGACCCATGCTTCGCTTTGCGGGGTCCACTCGAAGGGGTTTCGATATTCCTCCATCACCCCATTCTAGCGCAAGCCGCATAGCGCCCCGGTCCTATAGGCCAGGCGACGCTGCTATAAGGGGGTCGCCCTTCGGAGGGTATTATCTGTTTCTTACATACCGTGGTGGCGAACTTCGGGGAATCTCCCTTCCACGCACTCGGGTGAACAGGCCTCTGATCGAGTGAGTCATCCTTTGATTCATCGCCAACTCATCGCCGTGTGTTTCCCTTCTCGGCGTGAGCTCCACACAACTTGACAACTCAAGCTTCCAAGCCAGCCTCCAATTGATGGGAAAGAGCACGGCTTTCTCTGCTCTGGGTTGCTGAGTGTTGCACCGTATTGCGTTCTCGGTGGTGTCAGAAGTCCTACCTTGTCACAAACGATAAGTACGCCGAGTACTGCCTGGTGCTGCCCCAGCTGGCATCAGCGTTGGTATTAACACGTGATATTCGGTTCTCACACTCGAAAGAGATGCCAGCGGTCGAACACATTGCCGTCGGGTTCTATGGCCTCGAGGTCCAGTCGCGAGTCACCGATGCGGACGAGCACCGCGTGGTGGGCGGAATTGGAGCAGGCCGTCCACCTCTCCTTGCCCGCCCGGTAGAGTTCCCTACCGCCTCCGCCGCTTACCACGTGGGTTACCCCCATTACCGGCGCCGTGCGCTCGTAGACGTGGTCGTGTCCGGAGAAGACCACGTCAACGCAGTAGCGAGCGAACAGCGGTTCGAGATCCTCTCTTATCAACTCATCGGGGCCGTGCCTAGAAGAGCTATAGAGGGACCTATGCAGGAAGGCGAATTTCCAGCGCTTGCGTGTGGTGGCGAGGTCCCGCTCCAAGAAGGCCTTCTGCTCCTCAGGGCCGGCGCCCCGGTCGTCGTGGTAGAGCTCGCTGTCGAGGGCAACGAAGTGGGCCCCTCCCCAGTCGAAAGAGTAGAAACGTTTGGTGCTGCCGGGGTTATGGAGGGGAGGGTAGAAGTTGTCGAGGTAGGCAGCTCCGTCCCTGTGGCGCACGTCGTGGTTGCCCAGCACAAGGAATATAGGCACCTCCTTGATGAGGGTACGGTACGGTGCGAAGAAACGCCTGTCGTAGTCTTTTTCGGCTCCACGGGGGTAGACTACGTCCCCGGCGTGCAGGATGAGGTCGGGCCTCAGGCGCTCCAACAACCCGGCCACCTCCAGTTGCGCCCTTCCCCCGTCGCCGCTATCGCCCACTACCGCGAAGGAGAAACGCGAGTCTTCGTCCGCGGGCGCGGTGCGAAAGCGGTTCGTCCCTGACGAGCCGTTGATCTGCACTACCCGATAGTGGTAGGTCGAAGCGGGCTCGAGATCAGTGAGGGTGACCGCGTGGCGCCTGCCCACATTCGTGTCGACTTGCTCTCGTCCGAGTTGCGGGATCTCGCCGTACTCGACCGTCCCCACGCCGTACTCATCTCCGACCCAGGCAATCGTTGCGGAGGACGCCGTCACGCCCTGCAGGTACGGTTCGCGGGGAGAGGGCTCCTCAACCTGGGAACGGTCGAGTAAGGAGCGCACGGTGGAGAGGAGCGTCTTCGCGCCCGACCACGCGAGCCGACGCGTCGAAGCAAACCTCTGCCCCAAAACCTTAACGTTCACCCGGCAATATTACCTGCCGAGGCAACCTAGGCTACGCTGGCCCCGGTAACCCTCTGCATACTCGCCGCCTATAAGGGAGGAGACCATATGATCGCAGAGGAAGTCAGCGCCGGAGGGTGTTAAGAGGGGAGCGCAGAAAGCGTAGGAGGAGTGTGTTCACCTCCAGGGGGCGGTCTTCCGCAACCCAGTGGCTGGCGTCCTGCAGGCGCTCGACGCGCAGGAGGTTCGGGACCCAGCGGCGGGGCGGCTCGGCTAGCCTCCGGCTCAAGAATCGATCCCTCTCGCCCCAGATCACTAGTACCGGAGCCTCTATCCTTTGCAGTAGCGCCCGCGTCTCCCCCGGGTTCCGGAGGAGGGCGCGATAGTAGTTGAGGGTCGCGGTGAAAGCCCCCGGCTGCGCAATCGCCTCTATATACCGCTCGATGTCCTCGGCGATGAACGTCCCCGGCCGTACCGGGTCTCTACGCAAAGCGGAGCGCAGGAGGGCGAAGTCACCTGCACGGATAACCTCCTCCGGCAACCGCGGGATCTGAAAAAAGAACATGTAAGAGCTCCTCAGCAGCTGCCCCGGACTCAGAAGCCCATCCAGGAAGCGAGCCGGGTGGGGGACGTTGAGGATCGCGAGCTTTCCGACGCGACCGGGGTGGCGCATTGCCACGGTCCAGGCAATTATAGCGCCCCGATCGTGTCCGACCACGACAGCTGTCTGTTCTCCGCAGGCCAGGATAAGGCGCTCCACATCACGCGCCAGCAGCTCAATGCGGTATGCTCTCACTCCGGGCGGTTTGTCCGAGAGGTTGTAGCCGCGCATGTCCGGGGCGACCACCCGGAAGCCAGCCTCGACCAACAGCGGGTTGCGGTGACATTGAACCATCACGCCATGCATATGCGAGCGGTTGAGCACACCATCCGACGAGGATTATGCACGCAGCATGCTGCGCGGGTCAACCACACTGAAAACTGCTGAACGCAGGTATCTGGTGCCTCCACTGGTACCAGAACTGCGGGAAGCCGTGCAGCAGCAACACCACCGGTCCCTCCCCCGCCTCGACGTAGTGGAGCCGCACGTCCCCAAGATCGGCATACCGGTGCGCCAGCTCCACCCCGCGCGGTGTCTCGTTGGTCACGCTCCTCCCCTACCCCCCGGCGCGTCCTCACAAACTGGGGTCGAGCGCCAGGCAACGCCATCTACTCCTCCTCAGGGGAAGCCGATGGCGGCCTCAGGCTCCGCGACGATTCGAGATGTCAGTGTCCGTCCACCAATCAGGCACCATCCCGAGGCGTGGCCCTCGCTGTTTGGCGCTCTAAATACGATGATCACGGTCCTCTCTGGCCTCGCCTCAAGTTAGCGTACTGCCTTCTCAGGTGAGATGCACACGGCATTCCATGCTTTGAGCTCAAGTATCTCGTCTCCTACCTTCACTTGGGCTCTGCCGCTGAGGATTCAGCTTATCTAAGCCGATTAGAGAGAGCCGACGAGCGGACTCGAACCGCTGACCTGCTCATTACGAGTGAGATTCGTGTGCTCTTCCGTCCGGTTCATTGGGTTCAGCGGGTCCATCTAGCTCCCATAGATAAGCGGAAAATGCGCGTACTATCTTTGCTCACCCGTCAACGGGGTGCATTGCGGCCAGCCCGGTTGCAGTACGGTTGCAGTAAATCGGGTACCGGCGAATCCTTCGGCGAAATCGCACACGGCTCTAGAACGTCCGGAAGGCGTTGTGCATACCATCCACCGCCCCACATGTTGTGCCGTGCCGCTTGAGATGTCGCCCTTGTCCAAGAGCAACACTCGCAAGCCCCGCAGCGTCGCGGTCTATGCCGGCGCCGTTTATGCCGACTCCGATCACGATCAGTCTAGATATCGTCTCTCGATGTCTTGCGGTATACGCGATTTCATCCCTATCCCTTCCCTGCTTTCGCCTCCGGTTCGCCGCCGAAGAAGGTGCTCCAGGGCATGTCCAAAGGCTCGTCCGCACCGACCACGGAGTGCAGGTACCGCATCAGCGGGAAGTCTTCCGGTTCGACTATCCCGCGCTCGGTAAGCTTCGGAAGCGCGCCGCCGATGACCTCTATGGCCGCCGCCCCCTCCAGCGTTACCCCCAGCATACGCCCGCGCGCCTCCGAAAAGCGCAGCCCCGAGCCGATGAGTCGTCCCACCTTCACGTTGCGTCCACCCATGCTAGTGACGAACATGTCCCCGACACCGGCCAGCCCGTAGGGCGTCTCCGGCTTGCCACCCAAGAGCTCCATGAATCGTCCGAGCTCTCGTGCCGCCTGCCCGAACAGCGCCGCCCCGTAGTTGTAGTTGCGGTAGCGCACCTCCGACCCGTCCTCGCGGTCCAAGATGCCCTCCATGAAACCGGCTCCGAGAGCGTAGCAGTTCTTGGTCGCCGCACACACCTCAACGCCGACAAAGTCGGTCGAGATCCATACGTGGTAGTAGGGGGTTCGGAAGAGCGCCGCCAGCTTCTCCGCCGCGCTCGCGTCGTGGCCCACGAAGACGACGCAGGTGTCCCTCCGCACGGCCACCTCGCCCGCGATCGAGGGCCCGGCGACGGCAGACCAGGAGACCGTTTCTCGCAACCCCCTAGGCATCTGTTCGGCCAGCACCTCTGGCAGGATGCGTAGGTGGCCGTTCTCCCCGGCGTCCATCCCCTTAGCGATGGAGAGCACGTGCATTCCGGGCTTCAGCAGCGACGCCAGTTGCTCGCCCGCCCAGCGCACCCCGAACGAGTTGACCCCGCTCATGGCGACCTCGGCGCCCTCGAACGCCTCCTCGGCGTCCTCCAGCTGGTAGGCGCGGACGGTCTCGGGGACCTCGAGGCCCAGGCCAGGATGCACGCCAGCCTCCTTGATGGCGTCAATGATGTCGCGGTCGAGATGCGTGCCGACGAGCCGCACCTCGTGATTGTTATCAGAGAGCGGAAAGGCAAGCGCCGTCGCCATTACGCCCGAGCCCAGTACGCTCACGGTCGTCACTTCACTGCCTCCTGGGCATCAGAATGGCAGAGAGAGCTCGCCAAAACCGTTTTGCCATGGCCATTCCGATCCCGTTCGCGAAACCCTGCCCGAGGGGCCCGGTCGTAGGCTCCACCCCGGGGGGCATGAAGTGCTCCGGATGTTCGGGAGTCCTCGACTCCCACTGGCGGAAGTTCTCCAGGTCTTCGAGGGCGAGGTCGTAGCCGGTGAGGTGGAGCATGGCGTACTGGGGCATGGAGGCGTGGCCGGCCGAGAGGACGAAGCGATCCCGATCGGGCCAGGTGGGATTGTCCGGGTTGTGGCGCAGGATCTTAGTGTAGATCGTGTACGCGACCGGAACCATGGACCTCGGGGTTCCTGGGTGTCCGGAGGACGCCTTCTCCACCGCGTCCATCGCTAGAGTCCTGATGGTGTTCACGGAGACGGCCTCGACGTTCTTGGACTTGAGATCCACGTATTCTCCTTCTCTATAGTTCCATGGGGCTCGCGTGAGGAGGAGAGCACGCGTGCGATACGGCTTTCGCCCGCTGTCGTTTGGCCTGTTACCTGGCCCGCGTACAAGGGCATCGGGCGGCCGGTTGGGGACGGTTTTTCGAGGACGACGCTGGTAGGGAAACACGCAGCCAGCCCCCGGGCCTTCTGTCTCCGGGAATTTCCGGGGCGGCGACACCCGTTTTGTCGCTCCCGGGTCGGCCGGAGATCTCGGTTCCGTGGACGATCGCGCCGCCATCAGCTCGCCCCGCCCGCCCGTGCCTGCGAGGCCGCTTCGCGGCCCCAGAACCCGTCCGGCGTGAACAGTTCCTCCACGCACTTCTCGAAGACGCCGGCTTCGGCGGCGAGGTCGAGGACGGTGTAGCGTTTGCGGATCGTCCGCGCCCTAGAGTACGTCGCCTTGAACTCCTCCCAGCCCAGCCCGATCTCGGTAGGCTTCGTGGGACACCCGGCTGCCTGCAGCATCTCCCTTATCTGCCCGGCCGGCATCAATTGGTCCGCCAAACGCCCGCGCAGATCCGGCCAGACCTCTCGGAGCAGCTCCAGTCGTTCCGCCAGCTCTTCGGCGCTGATGTATTTGGCGAGGCTCTGTTCGACGGCGCCCTCCTCCAGTTCCGGGCTCGTATGCTGCGCCCGAACGGAACGCTCAACTTCGTCCTGGCCGGGCCAAGCGCTGCAGACCGCGTCGATGTCCAGGTTGGTTAGGTCGCGCTCAAGTATCCGCTCGTAGAGCGCGGCGATGGCGACCGAGCCTACCCCGACTTTAAAACCGTGCGAGAGCGGAGCCCCTTCGTGGCCTTCGCCGTGTCCCAGACCCTCCATCTCCCAGAGGTGGCTGAACTGATGCTCGGCGCCCGATGCCGTCCTGGAAGACTGGTAGGACTGCATTCCCAGGCCGGACATGATCAGCCCCTCGATGAGGTGCTCCATCGCTTGCTGAGTCCCATCGTGCAGATCGGCCGGTTCACCGGTCCACACGCGAAGGTGATCCTGCACCAACGACCAGCCGCTAGGGTCGATCTCCTCGACTCTTAGCGCGTCGGCGATCAGCCAGTCGGCCCCGGACGTCACCTTGCCCAGAAGGTCCGCGTAGCCGGAGGCCGTCATGTCGGGTGGGGCGTTAACCAGGACGTCGAGGTCAGCCAGGACCGTCTTCGGCGCGGGGCAGGTCAGCGTCTGCTTCAGCCCGTCCTTCTCTATCGACGCGCCGAAGGCCGTGTAGCCGTCCATCGATGCGGCGGTTGCGACGCACATATAAGGCCTCTCGCTCTCGTGGGACGCGCGTTTGACGATATCGTTGAGGGTCCCGGACCCGACGGCGACCGGGATGGCTTCGTGCTCCCGGAGCGCTTCCGAGAGTTTCTCGATGTTCCCGTAGTCGGCGTACAGGGTCGGTTCTCCGGGAAATACATACGGCTCGACCAGTTCGCGTGCGGCCTCCTTCAGATACCGCTGCACCTCCCCGCCCGCGACCGCCAACGTGTTCTCGTCCGCGACGACGATCGCCGGGCGGTCTCCGAAGCTCTTCCTGAACAGGTCTTCGACGGAGGCCAGCACTACCGACCCGATCGTAACGTTCTCGGTGTCGATCGCCTCTCGTAGCGCGGTGTCGATCCGCTCGTCGTTCATCCGCTACCTCCAGTCCGTGTTCCGGCGGCTCCCCGGTGTCCCAACGTCCCAGTCCCTCCGCCCTGCGGCCCGCCCGGCGCGCGGGGGACGGCTCCGATCACGACTCGCGCTCCGCCGCGACCTTGCTGCCGCCCGCCACGTGCCGCTCCGTCTTGTGCATCAGCTCCTTCATCTGCGGATATGTCTCCATGTAGCGGTCCACGTAGAATGCGTATTCCTCGTGGCGTCCGGGGTCGGGCTCGATGGTGTCGGCGGTGTGGACCATGTTCTCGGCGGCGGTCGGGATGTTGGGGTAGATCCCAGCCCCGATGGCGGCCAGTATCGCCGAGCCGAGGACGGGGCCGTCGCTTACCCGCGTAAAGGAGATCGGCACGTTCGAGACGTCGGCGTGCATCTGCATCCACAGGTCGCTCTTGGCCGGACCGCCGGAGACGACGTTGAGCCTCGGCTCGAAGTCTTGCCCGCGCATGGTACGAAGGATGTTCTCCGTGCCGTAGCAGATGCCCTCGATGATGGCGCGGAAGACGTGTCCAGGAGTATGGCTCAGGGTCAGTCCCCACATCATGCCGCGTGCCAGGGGGTCGGTATAGGGCGAGCGGTTGCCCTGAAAATAGTCGAGCACGATCAACCCGTCCGAACCGATGGGCACGTCGCGCGCCAGCTCGGTCAGGACATCGTAGGTGTCCACGCCGCGCTCCCTGGCCTCGACGGCCGCCTCACCCGCGAACTGGTTCTTGAACCAGGCCACGATGGAGCCCGTTGAGGCCTGCCCGGCCTCGACGGTGTACTGGCCGGGGATCAAGGCGTCCGTGTAGGCGCCCCAGAAGCCTGGGTCGTGGACTTTTCTTTCGGTCTGCCCGATCATCACGTGCGAAGAGCCTGTGATCAGGGCCATCTTCCCTGGCTCGACCACCCCGAGGCCGATCGCCCCGACGTAGGCGTCTACTCCCCCCTCGGCCACGGGCGTGCCCGCCTTCAAGCCTAGTTCCTCGGCAGCCTCCTTGTGCAACTCTCCGGCGACCGTGCCGAGGTCGAGAACGTGCTCGGGATATTTCTCGAGCAAGTCTCCGGCGCCCACCGCATCGTAGAGGCTCTCGGGGTAGCCTCCTTCGTCGCGGTCGTAGTAGTACTTCGAGCTTGCGATGTTTATGGAGGATGTCCATTCGCCGGTCAGGCGGTGGATCAGCCAGTCGCCACAGTCGCAGATGTGTTTGGCGTTGTTGTAGACTTCTGGCTCGTTGTCCTTGATCCAGAGCGCCTTAGGAAGCCCCCACTCGGCTGAGACGGCCCCGTAGCC
>JACCSM010000364.1 GCA_013698525.1 Rubrobacteraceae bacterium | reverse complement strand
GCCCTGGGTGTTGCGGGGGCATTATTCGCGCTCGTTTTGATCTATCCTAGCGGCATGGGGATGGGTGACGTCAAGATGGGCGGGATGCTGGGCGCGTTCCTCGGGCCATATGCGTTTCTGGCTGTATTCGCGGGGGCCCTGGTTGGGGCGTTGACCGGCGGGACGCTGATGGCGGCAGGCCGCATCGGGCGCCGCAGCGCCCTGCCTTTCGGGGTGTTCCTTGCGTTCGGTGGACTGCTTACGCTGTTCTTCGGGCGTGACATCTGGGGAGCCTATCTGCGGTTGGTTGGGGGCGCCTGACGATGGGACGCTTCAGGTCGCCGGTGGTCGGGATGGACATAGACCGGGGGGCGGTAAAAGCCGTTCAAGTCGCGCCGGGCGGTGGTGGCGGCACGCTCCAGCACGTCGGGTACAGGAGGCTGCCGCCGGGGGCGGTGGCTGACGGAGAGGTCGCCGACCACGATTTGCTGGTCTCCGAGATCCGGGAGTTCTGGTCCACGCACTCGTTCAAGGGGAAATCCGTGCTGCTTGGCGTCGCCAACCAGAGGGTCGTGGTGCGGCTCCTGGATTTCCCCCGAATGAGCCAGGAAGACCTCGCCGGCGCCATAAGTTTCGAGGCTCAGGATCACATACCCATGCCGCTGGACGAGGCGGTGATGGACTACGTGGTTCTCGGGCCTCAAGGCGAAGGGTCGGACCTCGACCGGATCCTGATCGTCGCTGCCCAGAAGGAGATGGTGTTTCGCTACACCTCGGCGGTGCGCGAAGCGGGGCTGCGTCCGGTAGGGGTGGACGTGAAGGCGCTCTCCTTGCTTCGATCCACCCTGCCTGACGCTCTCTTCGAGGACGAGGGCGCAGTCCTCCTTCTCGACATCGGCACGGAGCTTACCAACCTGGTCGTGTCCCAGAGCGCCAGGCCCACGCTCACTCGCTTCATACCCGGTGGATCCGGATACTTCATTCAGGCTATAGCCGACGCCGCCGACCTTCCGGAAGACGAGGCCGAGAAGCAACTAATGAACCCGGAGGTGCGGGTAGGAGGACACGCCCCCAGCGGGGCGGACGAGGAGACGTCAGGGGACGATTCGAGGGAGAGCCTGGACCCCGCTCTCGCCTACGACATAAGGCGCGGTCTCGAAGACGCGGCGCAGACGCTGGCGGAGGACGTGCAGCGTTCCATCGAGTACCACTATTCCCAGCCGGGGGCGAAGGAGGTCTCCCAGGTCGTGGTCTCGGGTGAAGGAGCGTTGGTAGCGGGCCTCGACGGCTATCTCGGTGAATTGCTCGGCCTCACCGCGCAGCGCGCCAACCCCCTGCAGAAGCTGTCCGCCAACAGATCCAACGTCCCCGACGAGCAACTCAGGGTGATGGAACCAGTTCTGGCCGTAGCGTTGGGGCTGGCTCTGGAGGATGAATGAGGCGAATAAACCTCCTTCCACCGGAGGAGCGCCGCCGCGCGCCAGCGGCGCCTCGTCGCGGAGTGGTGGGCATACTCCTCATCCTGGGCGCGCTCGTGGTCATAGTCATGGTCGGCGTCTACGTCTTCTATCTGGTGCGCATCAATAGCGTGGAGGATGAGATCGCGAACCTGGACCAGCAGATAGCGCAGCAGAACCAGCGGATCGCCGAGCTTTCCCCGTACCGGGATCTCCAGGCCCGCCTCGACGCCAAGAAGCCCGTCGCCGATGGCATCGTGCGGACCCGTTTCGCGTGGGACGAATTTTTGCAGGGGCTCGCCTTCGTGATACCAGACACGACCGCCCTGCAGAGCCTCACCGGACAGGCATCGCCCATAAACATCCAGGCTCCCGCAGAGGGGCCGCTGAGCCCGCCCGGCGCCGTGACGTTCACGGGCGTCTCGCTACCCCGCTACCAGAATGTGTCGGACTTCGTGATCCAGATGAACAGCCTGCGCTACCTGAGCAACTCCACCCTCAACTCCGCCGAACTCGACCGCGAGACGTTCGCGGATCCCGCAATAAACTTCGAGGTTGCCTCGGAGCTCGTCACGCTCGCCGGTGAGAGCGGGACCGAGCTGCGTATCGAGGAAGGCACGCCGACCGAACCGGCGGATGAGATCCCAGGCGATCAAGCCAACGCGCGGACTTCCACGCGGACTTCTACACCAAACCCCGAACCATCGTCCGCGTTCGAGACTCCAGTTGCCTCTGGTTCATCATCAGCGTCGGCATCAGCCTCCGGATCCGCATCCGGATCTGCATCCGCGTTCACATCCTCGTCTGCTTCGGCATCATCGTCTGCTTCAGCGTCTGCTTCAGCGTCTGCTTCAGCGTCTGCTTCAGCGTCTGCTTCAGCGTCGGCATCCGCCACCTCTTCCG
>JACCSM010000362.1 GCA_013698525.1 Rubrobacteraceae bacterium | reverse complement strand
ATCTAGCAGGCGCCGCATCTCCTCCGGAGCGGGCCGCCCCGGCTCTCCACCAAAAGGGGTTCGTGAAGAGTGCGTCTTCAACACCCGTATTCTACAGCCTCACGCATCTACGGGGTACGCTCTTGCTCCCACGACTACCGACGTTAAAGGTTCACTGTTTCAGGGTATGTACAGCGAGGAGAACGAAAGTAAACCACGAGAGGAGAACGCAGAAAAAATGGCTTACGAGCTGCCACAACTGCCCTACGGCTACGACGCCCTCGAACCCACCATCGACGAACAGACCATGCACCTCCACCACGAAAAACACCACAATACTTACGTTACCAACCTAAACGCCGCCCTCGATAAACACCCTGAGGCTGACCCGGGTAACCTCGAGGAACTTCTCGCCTCTATAGACTCCTTGCCCGAAGACATAAGAACCGCTGTAAGAAACAACGGAGGCGGCCACTCAAACCACTCCATGTTCTGGCAGATCATGGGTCCTAGCGGTCAGGGTGGCGGAGAGCCTACTGGGGAGCTAGCAGAAGCAATCGATCGGGACTTCGGCTCGTTTGACTCCTTCAAGGAGGAGTGGGCGGGTGTTGGTGCCCCTGGCAGCGTCTTCGGCTCCGGGTGGGTGTGGCTTATAGCCTCCCCAGATGGCTCGCTCTCGATAGAGAAGAGTGCCAACCAGGACTCGCCCTTGATGGAAGGCAAGACGCCAGTGATAGGGTTGGACGTTTGGGAGCACGCCTACTATCTGAAGTACCAGAACAGGCGTCCTGAGTACATAGGAGCATGGTGGGACGTGGTCAACTGGGAGGAGGCCGACAGGAGATACCAGGCCGCCAAGAGCGCCTAGCAAGTAGCAAGAACTAGACGGCACGCGGAGCCCCCGGGTAGATTCCGGGGGCTCTTCCGTGCTGCAGGATAGCACGCTGAACGCCTTGATCGGTGATAACGAGTCCGGATGAATACGAGCGGCACGACGGAAGCCGCCATTACCCACGGGGCCCCTGTTACCGCGGTGGATTCACGCTTTCGCGGGATTGACATGTATGGTAGGGCTATTGCGTGCCCACCGGCCCAACGCGATCCCGTCTTGACAGACTCTATACGACTCCCTCGTGATCCGGGCCAAACCTGTAGACTAATCTAATAGCGAGGGGGCGAGAGCGAAAGGATTCCAGGTTATGCGGCTTGTGATCGTTGGTGGCGTGGCGGCGGGGACGAAGGCGGCCTCCAGGGCGCGCAGGCTTGACCCGGAGATGGAGGTCACGGTCTACCAGGAGGAGCCGGAACCTTCGATCAGCGAGTGCGGACTGCCCTACTTCCTCTCCGGCGTCGTCGATGGGCGCGAGAACCTCATCGCCCGCACCCCCGAGAAGTTCGCCCAGCAAGACATCGAGGTCCTGGTCCGCCACAGGGTAGAGAGGATAGACGCTTCAGGCAAGAAGCTCTCCGTTCTCGACCTGGAGACGGGGAAGGCGTTCGAAGACACCTACGACCGGCTCGTGATCGCGACCGGCGCGCGGGCCGTCCTCCCCCCCATCCCCGGCGCTGACCTCGAAGGCGTCTTCGAGATCCGCTTCCTCACCGACGCTGACAGGATAAAGTCGTACATAGAGGAGTACGCTCCCAGGAACGCGGCCATCGTCGGCGGGGGATACATCGGGCTCGAGATCGCGGAGAACCTGTGCCGGCTAGGGATGGAAGTCTTCCTGATCGAAGGCCAGGACAGGGTCGCCCTCGCCTACGGCCCCGAGGTCTCGGAGAAGGTGGAGGCCGAGCTGGGAGCCCACGGTGTCGGCGTCTACACGGGTGAGAAGGTCGATGAGTTTACCGGAGAAGAGCGCGTGCGGGGCGTGAAGTTCGGGGGAACGGAGCTGGCGGCTGACCTCGTGGTCGTCGGCGTCGGGATAAAGCCGAACGTCGAGCTGGCCGCCGAAGCAGGGATCGAACTTGGCAGCACAGGCGCCATCCTGGTCGACAAACACATGAAGACGAGCGCCCCTGACGTCTGGGCCGCGGGGGATTGTGTACAGACGACCAACCTGACCGACGGCAGTCCGGCCTGGGTCCCCCTGGGCGATACGGCGAACCAGATGGGCCGTGTCGCCGGTACAAACGCCGCCACTGGAGAAGAAACCCTGGAGTTCCCCGGAACCCTGGGCACGGGCATCTTCAAGGTCTTCGACCTCGGCGTGGGCAAGACGGGCCTCTCCGAGGAGGCGGCAATGGACGCGGGCTTCGAGGTCGTCAGCGCGAGCCTCTCGGCCTACGACCGGGCGGCCTACTATCCAGGCGCGCAGAAAGTCTTCCTCAAGCTCATCGCCGACCGGGCGACTGGACGCTTACTCGGCGCTGAGGCCACGGGATCCAGCGCCGACAAGCTGATCGACATCTGCGCCACGGCCCTCTGGGGCCGACTATCCTACCCCGACCTCGTCAACATAGACCTCGCCTACTCCCCACCCTACGGCCCTGCCCTGAGCCCCGTCATACAGACAGCAACCATCCTCTCGGGCAAGTTCGACCGCGCCAGGGAAGGCATCAGGGCCTCGGAATAGCGCGCTCCGGCCTGCCGGCCTCCGCTTGTCAGCACGGCGCTTCACGCCTTGTCAGCACGCTTCGGGCCTTCGGCCCTCGCTTGTCAGCATTTCAGCAAAAACAAAAAGCTGACTAGCTGAAGTGCTGACAAGCCGCCGCAGGCGGCGTGCTGAATTGCTGAAATGCTTTCAGAACCTCTCGACCACCGTCCTGGCGAGCATGTGAAGCGGCAGGTAGTCGGGGCCGCCGGCCTTGGAGTCGGTGCCGCTCATGCCGAAGCCGCCGAAGGGCTGTACGCCGACGAGGGCGCCGGTGATGCTGCGGTTGAAATAGACGTTGCCCGCCTTGAACTCCCGGCGTGCGCGCTCGAGGTGGTCGCGGTTCTTGGAGTAGACGCCGCCCGTGAGGCCGTAGGGGCTGTCGTTGGCGACGCGGAGGGCTTCGTCGAAGTCGCTGGCCTTTATGACGGAGAGGACGGGGCCGAAGATCTCCTCCCGCGCAACTGTGGCGTCCCGCTCGACCTCGAAGATGGTCGGGCTGATGAAGTAGCCGCTCTGCGGGTCTCCCGGGTCTTCGCCGAGAACGCGTTCGCCCTCCTGCTTGCCTACGTCGACGTAGCCGGCGACTTTCTCGAACTGCGGCTCGCTTATAACGGGCCCGACGTTCACGTCAGCGCTCTCGGGGTCACCGATCTTGAGATCCTTCGCCTTCTCGACGACCTTGTCCAGGACCTCGTCGTAGACGTCGGCGTGCAGGATGGCCCGGCTCGCGGCGCTGCACTTCTGGCCAGAGTAACCGTAGGCGCTCTTGACGATGTCGGCCGCCGCAGAGTCCAGGTCGGCCGATTCGTCTATGACCATCGCGTCCTTGCCGCCCATCTCGGCTATGACCCTCTTGACCCAGCGCTGGTTCTCAATCTGTCTGGCCGCCAGCTCGTTGATCCTTAGCCCCGTCTTCATCGAGCCAGTAAAGGAGATAAAGCGCGTCCTTGCATCTTCTACAAGATAGTCCCCGACCTCTGAGCCGTAGCCGGGCAGGAAGTTGAGGACGCCTTCAGGCAGCCCGGCTTCCTCGAAGATCTCGGCGACGACGGCCCCTATGACCGGCGTGAACTCGGAGGGCTTCATGATGATGGTGTTCCCCGCGACGATGGCCGCACTCGACATCCCGGTGAGGATGGCGGTGGGAAAGTTCCAGGGAGCTATGATGACCCCGACCCCCATCGGCTGGTAAGTGTAGCGGCTCTCCTCGCCGGGGATCGAGTAGATCTCGACGCCGTCCCCAAGACGCAGCATCTCCCTGGCGTAGTACTCCAGGAAGTCTATTGCTTCGGCCACCTGGGCATCGGCCTCGGCCCAGGGCTTGCCACCTTCGTAGGCCTCCCAGGCCAGAAGCTCGAACCTCCTGCGCTTCATGATCGCCGAAGCCCGCAAGAGGATGCGCGCCCGCGCCTCGGGCGAGGTGCGGCTCCAGTGTTCGAACGCGCCCGTGGCCGTATCCAAAGCCATGTTCGCCTCACGCTCCGTTGCGCTGGCCGTGCGGCCTACTACCTGCGAGGGGTTGGCAGGGTTTACGGAGACGATCTCGCCGTTCGTCTCGACGCGCTTGCTGCCGATGATCGCGGGGTAGCTCCGGCCCAGCCGGGAGCCCACGTCTTTCAAGGCGGCCCGCATAGACTCGACGTTCTTATCCTCGGACCAGTCGAGATACACTTCGTTTTTGTACGGTATCAATCCCATCGATGCTCCTATCCCTTCGCCCTGGCGGTCATGCTCCCGATCACGTCTTTGGCGACGTAGCCGGCGATTTTGGGGTTCTCCTTGAGACGCCTGGTCGAGTACTCGTACCAGTCCTCCCCGAAAGGCACGTAGACCCTGAGCTTGTGCCCAGCCCCGACGAGTATGCTCCTCAGCTCCTCGTCTACCCCGAGGAGCATCTGGAACTCGTAGCGGTCCTCGGGTACTCCGAGCTGGTGGATGAGCCTTAGGGCGTGCCAGATCAGGAACTCATCGTGCGTCGCTATGCCTACGTATACCCCGCCTTTGAGCAGCTCGTCGAGCAGGAAGATGTAGTTCTGGCGAACGGTGTCGAAGTCCTTGTAGGCTATCGACCTCGGCTCGTCGTAGATACCCTTACACAGGCGCACGGAGAAACCTGCATCGATTACGCGCTGCACGTCCTCGATGCTGCGGCGCATGTAAGCCTGCAGGACCGCGCCCGTGTTCTCGTGGTGCCCGTACGTGTCGTGAACGATGCGCAGCGTAGCCTCCGTGTGCGGCGAGTCCTCCATGTCGACCCGCACAAAGCGGCCCCGCTCCCCGGCGTACTCGACGACCTCTTCCAGGTTCGTCCGGCAGAGCTGCTCGTTCAAGGTCAGTCCGAGCCCGGTGAGCTTGACGGAGATACCGCCCTTGAGACCGTGTTCGTCGAGTGCGTCGACGACCTTCTCGTAGTCCTTCAGCTTCGCGGCGGCGTCGGCTTTGCTCTCGGTGCTCTCACCGAGGAGGTCGATGGTGACGACACAGCCCTGGGAGTTCAGGTCCCTGACCGTGGAGAGCGCCTCATCCAGCGTATCGCCGGCTATGTAGCGGCTGGAAATCCTCTTCACGATGGGCCGCGGGATGAAGGGCACCGAGTTCGCTATGGCTTTGTCCACTATTCCCATCTCTCAGAACCCCACGCGACGGCCTGTATGACACTCGATACACCCCGATTCTACTCTAAGGAGCGTCCCGGAGCTTTGGTGTAGGATGGTGGGAAGATAGGCAACCAGAGAGGCCTGGAGGTAGAGAATGCGTACCACCGACGCCCGTGAAGGAGCGGCTTCAGAGACCCTTACCGTCGCCTCCCTGATAGGGGGACGTGTGCCCGATGGGGCTCCGGGCGGGCGCATGGACTCGACGAACCCGGCGCGTACGGCCGAGAAGGTAGCGGAGGTGCTACTCGGGGATGCCGGGACGTACGTCGAGGCTTGTCGGACCGCTCGCGAGGCGCAGAGGGGGTGGGCCGCCGTGCCGGCCCCGATCCGCTCTCAGGTAATAAAGAAGATCGGACGCGTCGTCGAGAACAACAAGGAGGCGCTCGCGCGGCTGGTGACCCGTGAGATCGGCAAGCCTTACGCGGAATCTCTCGGCGAGGTGCAGGAGATCATAGACACCTGCGACTTCTTCACCGGCGAAGGGCGACGCCTCTACGGCCAGACCGTCCCTTCGGAGATGCCTGACAAACAGCTCTTCACCTTCCGCAGCCCTGTTGGCGTAGCGGCCATCATCACGGCCGGCAACTTCCCCGTCGCGGTCCCTTCGTGGTACCTGATCCCCGCCCTCACCTGCGGCAACGCCGTGGTCTGGAAGCCCGCCGAATACTCCCCCGCCATCGGCGACGCCCTGGCCAAACTCTTCGTGGCCGGCGGCCTCCCCGACGGCGTCCTGAACGTCGTGCAGGCCGAAGGGCCTGCGGCCTTCGATGGGTTGGAGAAGGCCCTCGACGAAGGGCTCGTCGACAAGGTCGGCTTTACAGGCTCTTCCGAGGTCGGTAAGAGGATAGGCGAGCTCTGCGGCAGACACATGCAGTCTCCCTGCCTGGAGCTCGGAGGCAAGAATCCCCTCGTGGTCATGCCTGACGCAGACCTCGACCTCGCCGTAGAAGGTGCCCTGTTCTCGGGATTCGGCACAGCGGGTCAGCGCTGCACCTCTCTGGGCACCGTGATCGTCCACGAGTCCGTTCACGATGAGTTCATCTCCAGGTTCACCAGCGCCGTCGAGGGGGCAGCCATAGGAGACCCGACGCAGGACGTGCTCTACGGACCCATGCTCAGCGAGCGCTTCCACGAGCGGTTTTTAGGGTGGCTCGAGCTCATCGAAGCCCACCACAGCATCCACGGTTCGAGCGGGATGGGACGCATTACCGCAGACAACCCACGCCTTGGCTTCGTCGGCGACGCTGAAGCGGGCATCTACGATCACCCGACCATCGTCGACGGCGTCAAGATGGAGGATGAGATCTACCGCACAGAGACCTTCGGCCCTATCGTCGGCGTTGCCTCTTTCTCGGACTTCGACGAGGCCATAGCCCTCTCCAACGGGCACGGCTACGGGCTCTCGGCCGCGATCTACACCACCGACGCGACGAACGCGCTGCGCTTCAGGGAACGCAACGGCGCGGGGATGCTCTCGGTCAACAACTCCACCAGCGGCGCAGAAGCCCACCTGCCCTTTGGGGGCAATGGCAAGAGCGGCAACGGGAGCCGTCTCTCGGGCATATGGGTGCTCGACCAGTTCACCCGCTGGCAGTCTATGAACTGGGACTACGCTGGCAAGCTCCAGAAGGCCCAGATGGACATAGCCGACCTCCCCGCCGACCTCGACTACACCCTGCCTGAGGAAGATAAAGGCGTCTGATGTACGACGTCATCGTCGCAGGCCTCGGCGGGATGGGGAGCTCGGCAGCCTACCACCTCGCCGGGCGCGGCAAGCACGTGCTCGGGCTGGAGCGGCACACCCCCGCGCACGACAGGGGATCCAGCCACGGGCAATCCAGGATCATTCGCTTGGCGTACTCCGAGGACCCTGCCTACGTGCCGCTGGTCCTTCGAGCCTACGAGCTCTGGGAACGGCTGGAGAGAGAGACGGGCGAGGACCTGATGACGATCACGGGCGGGCTCATGATCGGGCCTCCAGGTACCAAGTTCTTCGAGGGCAGCAAGGAGAGCGCCGAGAAGTACGATCTGCCCTACGAGGTCCTCGACGCCGCCGAACTGAAAGACCGTTACCCGGTCTTCGAACCAACCCGTGATACCGTCGCCCTCTTCGAGGAGAAGGCCGGCTTCCTCAGGCCCGAGGCTACCGTGAAATCCCACCTAAACAGGGCAGCCTCTCTCGGCGCCGACCTCCGCTTCGGGGAAGAGATCCTGTCCTGGGAACCCACGCAATCCGGGGTGCTGGTCGAGACGGCATCGGAGGCCTACGAGGCGGAGCGGCTAGTCGTCTCGGCTGGAGCGTGGGCGCCGAAGCTACTCGCTGACCTCGGCCTCCCACTGGAGGTCACGCGCCAGCTCCTGTTCTGGTTCGACCCGAAAAGCGGCATCGAACCCTTCATCCCAGACCGCTTCCCCATCTTTATCTGGGAACCCGAGGACGGCAACTCGTTCTACGCCATCCCTGCCCACGACGGGCCCAAAGGTGGAGTCAAGGTCGCGTTCTTCAGGGCTGACGGCAAGCCGGCAGACCCCGAGACGATAGACCGCGAGGTTCACGACGAGGAGGTCGAGTTCATCCGGGGCTACCTCGCCAGGTACGTCCCCGACCTCGACGGTGACTTTCTCTACGCGAAGACCTGCATGTACACCAACACCCCGGACGAACACTTCGTGATCTCTACGCACCCCAAGTACCCCCAGGTCGCCATCGCCGCCGGCTTCTCCGGGCACGGCTACAAATTCTGCAGCGTGGTCGGTGAGATCCTGGCCGACATCGCCACGGAAGGCGAGACCTCCCACCCGATAGACCTCTTCTCCCCTGCCCGCCTGGTCGGCACCGCACGCGGTTAGCATGAAGATCCTGGACGCAAGCCAGACCGTGGCCCGCCTGCCCTACCCGACGCTTGCCGACTCTATCCGCGAGGTCGCGCTCGCCCGTAGCTCAGGCCGCCTTCGGGCCCCGCCCCGGCTCGTCCTGCCCCTTTCTGAAGGGGGTGTCCTGCTAGTGATGCCGGCCTCGGACCTGGAGATCTCAATCACCAAGCTGGTCACGGTCCACCCGCAGAACCCTGGACGCGGCCTGCCGACGATACAGGGCGAGGTCGTCGTGATGGGCGCGACAACGGGAGAACGGCTTGGCCTTCTGGACGGCAGCGTCGTAACCGCCAGGCGCACCGCCGCACTCTCCATGCTCGCCGCCCGCGAGCTGGCCCCGCGGCAGCGTGGGCCTCTCCTCGTCGTTGGCGCGGGAACGCAGGGACGCGCGCACCTCGAGGCCTTCCACGAGGGCCTCGGCGTCTCCGAAGTCTTCATCTCCTCGCGGAGCACAGAGAGCGCCGCAGCCCTCGCCGAACACGCCGGGA
>JACCSM010000031.1 GCA_013698525.1 Rubrobacteraceae bacterium | reverse complement strand
GACGAGCCACGTTTCGTGGTCGTGGGTATGATCTGGGAGAAGCACTGGTCTGCGGTCATCACCTACCGTGGTGAGAGGGTCCGGCTCATCTCCGTTCGTCGGGCTCGTGTTGAGGAGGTGGAAGTATGTGAAAGCTAGCGACTTCGACCGCGAGTTTGACGAGGGCAAGGACGTCACCGCCGACCTCGATCTGTCGAAGGTCCGTAGGCCCGCGCAAGAGCAGCGGCGCGTCAACGTCGACTTTCCTTCGTGGATGATCCAGTCCCTCGATCGTGAGGCCAGGCGTCTCGGGGTTACCCGTCAATCCATTATCAAGGTCTGGATCGCTGAGAGGCTCGAACGGAAGGTTTCGTAGAGACTATGGTGGCTATTGCCCTCAGAACCTCGAACATACAGCGTTTGTCACAAAGGTTGACCGAGCATGCCGTATGCTGCCTGTGCATACCGGGCAAAATCAAGGGAAACGCGCCTCGAGATGGAAGATGAGGCGTGTACCTACGGCAGCCTCGCTACTCTGCAGAAGAGACCGGCCGGCGCGGTGATGAGATCTACGAACGAGAGGTGCGTGCTCGGCTGGAGGCGGGAATTAGGGCAAAGTCGTCGCCATAGATATCGAGACCGCGCATATTTTCGCGCTAGCCTGTTACCCATACTGATTACGTTTAGCAGCCCGGCTCAACTTGACCTTTCGACCGCTTATTGAGCCGGGCAGGCGCTGTGGAAGCCGCGGTAGAATGACGCTGGAGGTTCCCGATGCAGCATGATCCGCAAATCAAGGACTAGGCCCGGCGCCTGGTCGACTCCCCCCGGATGACGCGACCTGGGATGACCTGCTCCGTCTCATCTACGAACAGCAAAGGGTCGACGAGGGGATCGCCGATCCGGAGGCGGGACGGTCGTGGACCAGCGACCAGATTCGTGAAAAGCTTAACATCCCCAGATGAGGGTCGTTTGGTCGGACCGTGCGCTCAAGTCGCTGGCCGACATCCACACGCGGATCGCGTCGGAGCCATCCGATGAGCAGGCGAACAAGGTCCGCGCACTACAACCGGCCCGACATCAGCGAGCTGATCGAGGGACCAAATCGGATCGTGTACCGCGTCGGAGCGTCCGACGTTGAAGTCATCGAGGTCTTCCACGGGGCGCAACGCCCGCCCTGGGCGCGATGACCGGTTGCACGGGGAGCTAGAGATCGAAGCCGTTATCGATACGGGCTTCAGCGACTTCATAACGTTGCCTCCTGCGGTCACCATCGCGCTTGATCTCAACTTACATCCAATGGCCCTACTTGAGGTGATTGAGAGTGGCGAAGAAGCTAGGTAGTTCGAACCACCCCGCCATTGTTCGCGTGCAGACGCACCGAAGGGCTGAGGAGATCCTCTCCATCTGTAATAGAAATGGTTGGCAAGTCGTTGTCGGAGTGGAACCAGGCGAACCGGAGAATATTGCGGACGTCGAGACGCTCCTCAACCGTCCTACGCCCTTGAGAAACTCGGTGAAGGTTGGCCGTAACGATCCCTGCCCCTGCGACAGTGGGCTAAAGTACAAGAAGTGTTGCGGCGCTCGATGAAGGGCGAAGACATCCTCGCACTATGAGAGGAGTAAAACATGAACAGATCCGATCTGAATTTCGAGGTAGGCGACTGCGTTAAAGTGAGAGAGGGGGTGGGTGATCCAGACTCGGACGTGGATATTAGCGGATGGCAGGGCAGAGTCCTGGAAATCGCTGAGGACGAGAGTGGCCAGACGTTGATCTTCGTCGCCTGGGATAGCTACACTCTCAAAGAGATGCCCCGATCATACCTGGAACAAAGCGAGATGGAAGGGCTGGATTGGCAACGGTTTCTTTTGCTGATCAAGGATATAGAACAAGCCCAGAGCAGGGATACCCAAAGGGATGTCGATGAGGTTACAGATGAGATCAATTCCTGTATCGGTTGGTATTCTCTCGGGGAAGATGGAAAGCGTATTCAACGAGTCCTCTCTGGCGTGGAAGATGAATGGGAAGCATTCAAAGTGTGGGAAAGATACCTCGCGGAGAACTTGAGGTTTCCATTCGAGGCTGTGGTTAGTGAATATCAAGACGAGGGGACACTGCAGCGAGGTGACAGGATCCGGGTCCAGGAAATTTCGCTTCTGGATGATCTCTACGGCGTGATTGTTTCGGGTAAGTGGGGCCGTCGAAGTATAGACTATCCTCTGTGTGACCTGGATGTAGTCGGCGAGGGTGTAAACGAGCAGATCGTTTCGGATTATGCACTCTGGTTCGCGAATCGCTAAACCGAAAGTCGAATGAGACAGAAGCCTCCAAAAGCCGTACTGAGCAGGGTCCGCAGGCTCGCGCAGATGGCCAGAGATCTGTCAGCAGGCGCGGACTTCTCTATCACGCGGCTTACGATCCTCAAGTCCTTGTGTGAAGACCCCGAGATTAGAGCCCATTTTGCTCTGTACCTAGCTAGGCATACCAGCCGGAGAGCCAACTCAGGGCCTCTGAGCGGGGATGAACCGCGCAACGGCCTGATCACAAATTCCGTCGAACGGCTCGGGAGCTATGTCGAGAGCCCCTCCGACCCGGAACGCGAAGCACTCAGGGAGGTTCTGCGTGAGCTCGAGAGCGTGAACAACGAGTACGAATCCATCCCGTACGGAATGGTGAGGATTATCCGGGACAAGATCGTCTTGATCGTGGAGCATGCGGTGCGATGCGTCTTGTCACCGTACTCTGCCCCGAGCGAGGCATACGATCTGGCACGCGCTTATGCCGAGCGATACAATCCGCGGTATGGTACTGGGCTCATTCCGGAATCGGCGCCACTGGTCATGGACATCGTGGATTTCTGGTGCGACTACTATTCGATAGACAGGGATGATCTGTGACCATGAGCATGACTCCGGAACATCTCGAAGCCGAAGCGTTGCAACTCCCGGTTCGGGAGCGTGTCTCTCTGGCGCACCGGCTCCTGGAAGGTCTCGCGAAAACCGAACATGCGAAGGCGCGGTACACGCCGAAGCAAGGCCAATACCTCTCCTTCATCCACTACTACACGAAGATCCACGGCCTCCCTCCGTCGGAAGCGGACATGCAGCGTTATTTCAGGGTGTCGCCGCCGACGGTGCACCAGATGATCCTCACCCTGGAGGCAAAGGGATTTATCGCACGGGTCCCAAGGATGCCCAGGTCCGTGCGGCTGATGGTAGCCCGCTCGGACCTACCCGACCTGGAGTGAAGGTTAGATCTCGAGTGTGTGCATTATTACCTGGATCAAAGAGATAGACTGAAGTCCTGCTGGTGTCGAGAGTGAAGGGAAACCTGTGGCCGAACGCATCGAGAAGAAGGAGTTTATCCGCCGACTCGCCGAGCGGATGCGCACTGACGAAGCAACTGCCGCACTGTGGCTGGATAGCGTACTTGAGGAGATGTACCAGACCTTCCGCTCCGGCTGTGGACTCACTCTGCCTGGCTTCGGAGGCTTCTACCTGGATCGGAGACGAGAGAGCTGGGCCTTCAAGTTCAACCCCGGTCAGAAGCTGCGCGCCCTCTTCGGCTGGTCCTCCTCCTACCACGGCCCGCTATAATACCGGCCCGTCTGTGCGATCATGTCGCGAAGTGAGTACGAAAGAGTTGCCTGTGGTCTCGAGGTGAATGGTCTGCCGGTGGATGCGCGCATGGTGCCTGGGGAAGTGCAGGACGAAGCGTACCGGCTGGGCCTGATCCCTTATGTGCCGTAGAAGGCTCTGATGCCGGTGAGGTATGCTGAGGTGGATATGGAGACTCGTTACGAACATATTGCTTTGAACGAGGATCGTGTTCCTGGCATTGTGGACACGACGATCAAGGTCGTTGAGCTGGTCGTCGAGCAGCAGGCCTATGGATGGAGTCCCCAAGAGCTGCACTTCCAGCATCCTTATCTGACTCTCGGGCAGATCCATTCGGCACTCGCGTACTACTGGGACCATCGCGAGGAACTCGACCGCGACATCCAGCGCCAGCTCGAACGGGTTGAGAGGATGCGTGGCGAAGCTAAGCCTTTCTCGTTGGCCGAGCGGCTTAAAGGCCAGTGACCGGGGCAACGGCGCTAAGGCTCTATGTGGACCATCACGTCCCGCGTGCGTTAACGTTTTGCGCCTCTCGTCTTCTGGTATAACTCGGGTTATACTTCGACCATGAAGACGGCGATCTCTATTCCCGAGAAGCTTTTCGAGTCTGCCGAGCAGTTCGCGCGGGGACGGGGCATGTCGCGTAGCGAACTGTATGCGACGGCGTTGCGTCACTATCTGGGGGAGCATCGGGGCGAGATGATCACCGAGCGGCTCGATGAGATCTATGGTGGAGAATCTGGTTGTCTGGATCCAAGCATCGTCCGCCTGCAGGCGCGGTCGTTGCCGGAAGATGATTGGTAGTGCGGCGTGGAGAGGTCTGGTGGGCGGAACTGCCCGAGCCCGTCGCTTCGGAACCAGGATACCGGCGGCCTGTGCTCATCGTCCAGTCGGACGACTTCAATCGTAGCCGTATCCATACTGTGATCGCAGTGGTGTTGACGACGAACCTGAGGCTGGCTGAGGCACCGGGTAATGTTCTGATTTCGAAGGAGGATACGGCGCTGCCCGGAGACTTGGTGGCGAACGTGTCGCAGATAATTACGCTCGACAAGACATTCCTTACGGAGCGGGTGAGCCGGGTCAGCGACCGTATTATGATGTTGGTGGAGGACGGCATCAGGACGGTGCTTGCCCTGTAGAGTATTCCACCGGTGTGTCCGGATGAGGATAAGCTAGGCGGCGAAGGACCGAAGGGAGGACGAGCGGTGGCCGATGATGTCCCGCCGGAGTTCTACGACATGGTGAACCGCTTCATCGATCTGGCCAACGAGCTAACTCGTGACCACCCCACATCGCTGGTAAGCGCGGTCATCATGTTTGCCGCCACCCGCTACAACGCCCACTGCCTGCTGGCCCTCGATCCGGACGCGCGCGACAATCGAGAGGCGGCGGTTTCCTACTTCGTGGAGCAGTATCGCTCCATGCTGGAAGACAACATCGATTGGCTCACGCAGTCGCGGCCGGCACCGGACGCCTGACCAGGCGCACATCATATGCTCA
>JACCSM010000341.1 GCA_013698525.1 Rubrobacteraceae bacterium | reverse complement strand
GCGTAGACCAGCGCGGAGAGAAAGACGAGCGGCACGCCCGGAAGCCCCGGCACGACGCTCCCGACTACGCCCAGGAGCATCCCCACGAGGGCGATCCACAGAACGGGCTGGGTGTAGAGTTCGGAGAATTCCATCATCCTAGACTACGGGGAGGAGTTGCTTTGGTTTCTTGCCGCCGCTATTTTGCAGCACGGCGTTCAGGCTGCCGGATCGGTACGGCGTCATCTCCAGGGCCACGTAGAGAAAGCCCGCGTCCTTGAGTTCGGCGGATATTTCCTCGCGCCTTGCGAACGCTTGTTCCAGTTCGGATTCCGAGACCTCCAGACGGGCGATGTTCTCGTGATGCCGGACGCGGACTTGCCGGAAGCCGAGGCTCCGCAGGAACTCCTCGGCGCGGGCGACGCGACGGAGTTTCTCCGGGGTGATGGGCTCCCCGTAAGGGAACCGACTCGACAGACACGCGAGCGCGGGTTTGTCCCAGCTCGGCAGCCCGAGGTGCTTCGCCAGCGCACGAACGTCGTCCTTCGTGAGCCGCGCCAGAGCGAGCGGGCTGACGACGTTCTCCTCTTTCGCGGCCCTCCTGCCCGGGCGGTGGTCGCCCTCGTCGTCGGCGTTCGCACCGTCCACGACGCAACCGTATCCGAGTTCCCCGGCCATCTTCGCGAGGTCGGAGTAGAGCGTGCTCTTGCAGAAGTAGCAGCGGTTCGTAGGGTTGCTGGCGTAGTCAGGGTTGTCGAGCTCACGGGTGTTCACTATGAGGTGCTCCACCCCGAGGGATTCGGCGAACTCACGTGCCAGATCCAACTCCGATGGAAGATAGGTCTCGTTGTTCGACGTGACGGCCAGGACCCTGTGTCTTGGTAGTGCCCGGGCTGCGGCGGCGAGGGCGAGCGAGGAGTCGACCCCGCCGGAGAAGGCGACGAGCGCGCTCCCATAGGGAACGAGAATCCTTTCGAGCTCCGCTAGCCTGTTGTGCAAAGTGCCGGTCGCGACGGGGTTCATCTACACGTCCTCTCTAGCTCGTAATGCGTTCGGAGAGCCAACTCAGTACATCTTCGGCGTTCCTGCCCGGAGGGAACACGGGATAGAAGACCTTCAGGATCTTCCCATCCTCGACGACGAGGGTCAGGCGCTTTATGAGGGTCATGCCTTCGGCCTCGAACGTCGGCAGATCCAGGGCCCTCGCGAACTCTAGCTTCTCGTCGCTCAACAAGCGGAACGGAAGACGCAGCCGTTCTGCGGCCTCGTGCTGGTAGGCGGTATCCTGGGTACTCAGGCCGAAGACCCTTGCGCCCAGCTTCTCGAGCTCCGCGTGGTGGTCACGGAAGGCGCACGACTGCGGGGTGCAGCCACGGGCGCCTGGGATGTCGTCCCACCCTGGTGGTAGATCCTGGTCAGGGCCCCCCGTAAGCGGGTAGCAGTATACGATGGTCGTCCCCGCCAACGTCGAGAGGTCCACGAGGTCTCCCGCCGTGGATATCAGGGAGACGGAAGGCAGCCGCATCCCTGGGAGGTGGGCGCAGGCGCCGTCGTCTTCCGGATCGGGTAGGCTCTGTGGCACTTCGTAGATGTTCCTCTGGCTTTCCATGCCCCTCCTCAGGCTCGTTCCAGGACGACCGCTGCGTTGTGGCCGCCGACGCCGAGGTTGGCGCAGAGGGCGGCTTCGAGGTCGGGCGCCTCGCGCGGCTCGTCGACGACGTAGTCGAGGTCGGCGCAGCCTTCCGCTACCTTCGTAAGGTTCCTCATCGGGGGTATCGTCCTCTCCTTGACGGCCAGGGCGCAGATCGCAGTCTCGACGGCGCCGGTCGCGCCCAGAGAGTGACCCAGGGTGGATTTGGTGGCCGAGACCCTGACGTTGGGGTTGATCTCGGCCATCGCCTGCGACTCGGGGCCGTCACCGGCCACCGTACCCGTGCCGTGCGGATTTATGTAGCCGATCTGCTCCCCTCTCAGTCCGGCGTCGGCGACGGCGAGCTGCATGGCCCGCATGATGCCGAAGCCCTTCGGATCCGGGTCAGTGAGGTTGTAGGCATCGGTGGTGCGGCCGATGCCGGTGATCTTCGCGTACGGCTCGGACCCGCGGCGTCCTACGGACTCGGCGCTCTCCAGGACCATCACGGCCGACGCCTCGCCGATCAGGAACCCGGAATGGTCGAAGTCGTAGGGCCTGCACGCCCCCTCGGGGTCGTCATTGCGGCGGCTCATCGCCCGCATGGCTATGAATCCGGCGACTATAACTGGCGTCAGGCTGGCCTCCGAAGCGCCGCAGAGCACGATGTCGGCGTCGCCGCGCCGGATCAAGTCGTAGCCGAGCCCCATCATGTCCGTGCCGCAGGTGCAGGCGAGCGCGCCAGTGATCGAGGGTCCCTGCACGCCAAGCTGTATGGCTACGTGGGCGGCTGCGGAGTTGGGCATTATCTTGGTTACGGAAAAGGGGTTTACGCGGGAAGGTCCTTTGGTGTCTATGGTCGCCTGGGTCGTCTCCATACTCGTAACGCCCCCGATGCCGCTGCCCAAGATGAGGCCGACCCGCTCTGGGTTGTGGTTGAGCACGTCCCAGGCGCCTGCGTCTTCGAGGGCTAGCTTGGCCGAGGCGAGGCCCATCTGCCCGAATCGGTCTGTTCTGGCCGCCACTTTCCTGTCCATAAAGCTCTCGGGGTCGAAGTCTGTGCACTCGGCGGCGATGCGCACCTCGAAGGCCTCGGGATCGAAGAGCGTTATGGGGCCGGCCCCGCTCTCGTTGGCCAGGAGCGAGCTCCAGAGCCTCTTTCGCCCTACTCCTATCGGGGTGACCACGCCGATCCCCGTTATGTAAGCCTCCGGGCGCCTGTTCGCCATCCCGCCCCCTAGCAGAATCCAAGATCCTCGAACTACGAATCTTAGCATCACAGGCCCCCGGCGACTCCGGCGCGTGGGATTCACAGCCGTACCTGGGGAGGGGCACACACCTGTCGGGGCCGAGCCTGTGCTATAACCCTCCAGGATGAGTCGGAGGAGCGAGCATTGATCTTCTACGTCGCGATGATCCTCTTTCTTGCGAACTTCGCGCTCGGCGTACTCGTGCAGTTTCGCATCGTCGACACGAAGCCTTTTCGCTGGCTCCACCACGCCCTGTTCTTCGCGGTCTTCGCCTCCGCCGCCGTCGCGGCCAGCGTCGGATTCCTGCAGGACGCGCCCTACCGCTGGGCCCTGCTGCCTGTCCTGGCTCTCTTCTTCGTGCTCCCGCGGGTGCGGGCCGGAACACCTGGACACGCCGCGCTCGCCAGCGGGGCCATGATCCTCTACATTACAGGATTCGTATGGATGCTTTAGGAGGCTGAGTTGGATTTCCTGGAGGTCCTCAAGAGCCGCAAGACCACGAACGGTCCGTTCCTGCCAGACCCCGTCAAGCCCGAGCACCAACGCATGCTCGTCGAGGTCGCCGCGATGGCCCCTTCCCACTTCAACAGCCAGCCCTGGCGCTTCGTGCTCGTCGACGACCGCGGGACCATAGATGAGGTCGCAAGGATAAGCGGCGAGAGCATGACGCGTCTTCTGGAGGAGGGCACGTTCTGGAAGCGCTACAGGCCCTACTTCCGTTTCTCGGAGGCCGAGATGGACGAGAAGCGCGACGGCATCCACTTCGACCAGATGCCAGGCGTCCTCAAACCTTTCTCGCGCCAGATCTTCTCGAACACGGGGCAGGCCGTGATGAACCGCTTCGGCGTCCCAAAGACCCTGGGCGAGGACAACAGGAAGCTCGTCGCAGGCTCGCCGCTCCTGCTGGCTGTACTCCTCGACAAGACCGAGTACCGTCCCGGCGAGCTTTCGGGTTTCTACTCCATCTTCGGGATCGGCGCCGCCGTCGAGAACATCTGGCTCACCACGACGGAGCTTGGTATGGGCATCCAGTTCGTCTCGACGCCGATGGAGATTCCCGAGAACTGGGAGCGGATGAAGAGGCTGCTGAAGGTTCCCGACGACCTGGAGCTGATGGCCGTCTATCGGCTCGGGTACGTACCGAAGGAGCAACGGCGGCCGACGATCGACTGGTCGAGCCAACAGCGTAAGCGTATCTCGCAGTACGTCTTCCGTGACACCTGCGAGAACCATGAGCCCGACTCCGAGCCTGACCTGGCCATGCAGACTCGGACGGAAAAACGTTGAGCGAGGGAATGCCTAGGATCCTCTCCGTCGCCAGCGCCCTGCCGCCCCACCGCGTCGGGCAGGAGGAGGCGAAGACGTTCGCCAGGGGCATGTTCTCACGCGGCCACGGTGACTTCGAGCGGCTGCTCCCGATCTTCGACAACGTCCACGTAGAGAACCGCTACTTCTGCGTGCCCGTAGAGTGGTTCGAGCGAGACCACACCTTCCCCGAGAAGAACGCCCTCTACGTCGAGCACGCTCTCGACCTCTCCGAGAAGGCAGCGAGGCGGGCGCTGGACAGGGTCGGGGCCGGGCCCGACGAGGTCGGTGCGATCTTCTTCGTCTCGACGACCGGGATCTCGACGCCTTCCATCGACTCGAAGCTGATCTTCCGCCTCGGTCTCTCCGAGCACACGCGGCGCGTCCCGATCTGGGGCCTCGGCTGCTCGGCTGGGGCGGCAGGTATCGCCCGCGCCGCCGAACACGCGCGTCTCTACCCCGACCAGCTTATCCTCCTCGTGGCCGTCGAACTCTCGGGCCTCACCTTCCAGCGGGGCGACCGTTCGAAGAGCAACCTCATCTCCACGAGCCTCTTCGCCGACGGCGCCGCCGCCGTGCTGCTCGGAGGTAGCACAGGCCCCGAAGTGCTCGGAAGCTACAGCACCACCTGGCCAGATACTGAGGCCGTAATGGGCTGGGACCTCGTGGAGACGGGCCTGAAAGTGCAGCTCTCCAAGAGCGTCCCGACCATCGTGCGAGAGAAGTTTCGCGACAACCTGGAGGAGGCCTGTAACTCTCTGGGCCTCGACTTCGACGAGATCAAACACTTCGTGCTCCATCCCGGCGGTTCTAAAGTCCTAGACGCCTTCGAGGAGGCGCTCGGCCTGCAAGCCGGCGGACTCACCACGAGCCGGGATGTGCTGCGCGATTGCGGCAATATGTCGAGCGTCACCGTTCTCTTTATCCTGGAACGCTTCCTCGAAGGTGGAGAGTTCGCGAAGGAAGAACTCGGCGTGCTCTCGGCCATGGGTCCCGGATTCTCCGCGGAGCATGTGTTTTTCAGGTGCTGAGGGCCCTCAGCACCTGAGCGGTCAGCTAGTCAGCACTTCAGCTGGTCAGCTTTTTGTGATGGGTCGGGAGGGGCTTTGAACATCGTATTGCTCGTAGTCGGCGTGATGTTTGTCGGGTTCCAGCGCTTGTTGGAGCTCATTTACTCGCGGCGGAACGAGCGGAGGCTTCGGGCTCGCGGGGCGGTCGAGCGCGGGAGTGGTCACTATCCTATTATGGTCGCCGTCCATGCTTTGTGGCTAGTCTCGACGCTCATTGAGGGCCTTCTGCGCGGACCCGAGCCTCCTGTATGGTGGCCTTTGCCACTGGCGGCGTTTCTGCTCGTCCAACCGCTACGGTACTGGGCTATCTTCTCTCTGGGGATGAACTGGAACACAAGAATCCTCGTCCTGCCAGGCGGAAAGCTCGGCCGCAGCGGACCGTACCGCTACTTCCCCCATCCCAACTACGTCGTCGTCGCCGTGGAGGTCCTGACGTTCCCGCTCATCTTCGGCGCCTGGATAACAGCGGTCGTCTTCTCGCTACTGAACGCCGCGTTGCTCTACGTGCGTATCAGAACAGAGAACCGGGCGCTGAAAGATCTGGCAGGCTAATATAAAGCTGGTCAGCAAGTGGGAGGACTGACAAGCTGAAATGCTGACTAGCTGAAGTGCTGACAAGCCGCCGACCGGAGGGAGGCGTCGTGCTAAGTCTCAAATACATCCGCGAGAACGCGAGAGCCGTCGAGGAGAACTGCAGGAATCGTGGCGTCGAGGCCGATGTGGGCCTGGTA